>DNPJ01000032.1:31837-56800 GCA_003501485.1 Bacillota bacterium | reverse complement strand
ATCGTTCTTGATCACGTTGACTTTGGATATGAACCAAACCATTTAGTATTACATGATGTAAGCATTTACGCTCACCCAGGACAAAAAATTGCTTTCGTTGGAGCTACCGGGGCAGGAAAGACCACTATTACAAATCTTATTAATAGATTCTATGATATTGCAGACGGTAAAATTCGTTATGATGGAATCAACATCAATAAGATTAAGAAGGATGATCTTAGAAGGTCATTAGGAGTTGTCCTACAAGATACAAACCTCTTCACCGGAACAGTCATGGACAACATTCGTTATGGAAAGCTTGATGCAACAGATGAAGAAGTATATCAAGCCGCTAAAATAGCTAATGCATACGACTTTATTACAAGACTTCCAGATGGATTTAATACAATGCTTTCAGGAGACGGAACAAACCTTTCTCAAGGGCAAAGACAGCTTCTTTCTATCGCTCGTGCCGCTGTCGCTGATGCACCAGTTATGATTCTAGATGAAGCGACTTCTTCTATCGATACTAGAACAGAAAAACTAGTTCAACAAGGTATGGATAAACTAATGGAAGGAAGAACTGTATTTGTAATTGCACATAGACTTTCAACAGTTCAAAATTCGGATGCCATTATGGTTCTTGATCATGGACGAATTATTGAAAGAGGAACACACGAAGATTTGATTAAACAAAAGGGCGTGTATTACCAACTTTATACAGGCGCATTTGAATTAGAATAAACAAAATCAAGGGAAGACTTATCACTTCCCTTTTTTGTTGCCCTTGTAAAAATGAGTCAAATTGTGGATAATTAAGACCTATGAAAAAACAAATATTATCGCTTATTTTATTTCTTTCTTTACTCACTGGATGCGGACATTCATCAAATGATGATGCAGGAACAAATTCTAGTCAAAGCTCCACAACCACAATTTCAAGTCTAGATTCGTCAACCGATGATAGTTCGTCTTCATCTATAAATTCGTCTTCTTCATCTAGTTCAAGTGAAGAACAAAAAATATATGAAAAGGTAACTATTAAAGAAGCAAATGAACTATGTGACAAAATTGTTCTAACCGAAGAAGTAAATAATGTATCTAATAAATATGTTTCAATTACAGGAAGAATGATGTTTGCTGAGTCTATTAATTGCACTCAAAAAGGATATAGATCAGATAATGCGTACAAATTGTTTGTTTTTGATGAAACTGGCTACATTTATGTTGGCGTCAACGCTGATAGATATAACAATGTTTTTTCTAAATACGAATATGGTGATACTTCTTATTATACTTTTAAAGGTGTTTTAAATAATTATTTAGGACAAAATGAATTAATCATGGAAGATTATGTATGGGAGCATAGCGTTCCAACAAATCTAAATTATGATTTATTGAAATCATTCACAGGTTCAACTAAATCAATGGCTGAAATTTATTCATTGGACAATAAACTAAAAGTTAATAATAAAGGCATCGCTTATGGCGGAATTGTTTCATTTGAAGGCAAATATGTAGATAAAGTCGAAAACGCAGTCGCATTATTTGCAAACGAGGAATATGTTATACGCGTTCACGGACATTCAAAACTAAACAACAACTTCAATAGCGTTAAAACTGAAGAAGAACTTAATAATAGTAAAACCTATGTAGTAATTGGTGTTTTGACGATGTATAACTATATACCTGAAATCCAATATTTAGATAGCAAAATAAGTGAAAATAATATCAACTATAATTTAACCAAAGCTACAAAAATCACCGCAAAAGAGTTATGGAAATTGACTCCTGATAAAGATAAACTCAAAAACTCACACTATCAAGAATATGAAAATGTTGCACAACAAATTCATTATTTTGAAGGATATGTTTCATATTCATATTACAGCGGTAAAATCAATATGGTTTTAACTGATGAATATAACGAAAATTATTTCAATTCCGCTCTTAACGAACAAAACGGAAAAGCATTAAGGATTAACAATGAAAGTGAAACGGGTTTAAATAAAGAGTCCGATATTGCAAATACAAAATTCGGCGCTTTTTATGAAAGTGAAAACGGAGACAAAAAAATACGCGTTTACTTCACTACATACGGATATAACACAAATCACTATTGGCAAATACAAATATTAAATGTTAACAATATAACTGTTATTGAATAATTAAGCATCGATTGTTGGTGTTTCGTTAATAATCTCATCAATATTTTTACAAATAGATTTAATAACCTTAACTTTGTTTCCACCAGCCGATCGCACAACAAAGGCATCAAACAGATTTGTGACAATAATATTTTTTGCAATGCCGTGCTTTGAGAAAAAATCTATCAATATTGTATTAAATTCCTTAACAAAACTATCTGAATGTGAAATCTTTTTCTCTAATATCAAATCACCCTTCTTAATGTCATATGCCATAATTAAAAAACTAGTAACTGTCTTTGTTGCGTTTCTAAAAGATTTCTCTTTGTTTTTAAAAATCTTAAATTCGATACTTTGGTACTCATTAACTAAAATATTGTTTCTTATGCCAACAAGAGGGTTCAAATTAACAAAACAAACGGGCACAGCAAAATTAAGAATATTTGTCTTTATAACTTTCTTTTTATCACTTAAATAATAAAATGAATCTTTTTCTTTGTATTTCAAATCGTTATTTTTTATATATTTAACTATAAAAATAAGGCTATTTAAAATCTCTGCAATTTCTTCATAAGTGGTTTTTCTAATATAGTCATTATATCTTAAACAATAGTTGTCAATTTCAAAGCAAGGCACATATTCATCAAAATCTGTTTCGGGAGACTCGTATTTTAGATAATTATTAATAGCGGTTTCTCTAGCAATATTTTCTTTAACAAACCTAATTGTAATTGCATTTCTAAAACAATTAACGACATCAATATCTATATCTTTATTCCCATTAATAATAGTAACTAAATTGGATAATCCTTCATTCCCAGTTTCAATAGTAATGACTTTGTCTTCACTATTAATCAAACAATAATAATCTATTGTCCCGAATTCAATCCGAATAATATTTTCTTTTGAAAACATCTCAAAAACATTGCAATCATATAATTTTTTCATTAACAAATATAATTTGCCAACTTCCTTTGATGACGCTTTGATTTCAAAGATGTTTCTATCGTCGAAGAAACATTCAATATATTCTATTAAACTTTTTTTTCGAAAATCATCATAAGAAATCTTGCGCTCATGAGTATAATAATTTTGTTTTATCTCTTTTTCTGGATAAGGCGCAGGAATAATTCTTTTTTTGTTTTGTAGCAACAATGAAATATAAAGATGTTCGTCTATTGAGTATTTCTTTTTTAGAAAATTTTTAAAATCAAAATTCGAAGCAAATTTTTCAAATGTAGTTTTATCAACTGATCCTATTTCTCCGTTTTCTAAATCTAAATAATAAATATTTTTTCCATTAAAATGGTTATAACATTCAAGAAATTTTGAAGTTAAATCTTTTTTATTAAATTTCATATTAATCTAATTCGTTATATTTTTTTGCAATACCTTTAACTTTTGAAATAGGGTATTTTGCTTCATTTTGATCCATTTTATTATTAACAATTTCATCAACATCTAAATTCAATTTATCTAGTAAATTTTGGCAATTAACTATTACATCCGCTAATTCGTCTTTTACTTTGTCTATTTTAAAATTTTCATCACTCCATTGGAAACATTCTAAGAGTTCTGAAGCTTCAATAACAATTGTTTTAGCAAGATTCGCTGGACTATGGAACTTATCCCAATCCCTATCACTTGTAAAACGTCTTATTCTTTCAATTGTTTCTTTTTTCATATGGGCACCTCAAAAATGAATTATAAAATTAATTATATATGATATAATTGCAATATGGTAAACACAAATGCAGTTATTATGGCTGGCGGCAAAGGCACAAGACTAGGCAATCTAGTGCATGAGATTCCTAAGCCAATGGTCAAATTAGATAATAAATCAATTCTCGAAAGACAAATTGAAACCTTAAAGGCATCAAACATTTTGGATATTACTATTGTTGTTGGATATTTAGGTAACGTTATTAAGGCCTATTTTAAAGATGGTTCTTCTTTCGGAGTTAATATTAACTACATTGAAGAAACAGAACCACTAGGGTCGGCAGGGTCTTTATATTACTTAAAAGATAAAATGAAAAATGATTTTGTTTTGCTTTTTGGAGACTTAATTGAAGATATTGATTTTGAAAAAATGATTAATTTTCACAAAGTTAATAATGCCTTAATTACACTTTTTTCACATCCAAATTCGCATCCTTTCGATAGCGATCTCTTAATTGTTGATGAAAACAATATTGTTAAAGCAATAGATTCAAAGCACAATGTTAGGAATTATTTTTATCATAATCTAGTTAATGCTGGAATATATATTGTTTCACCAAAAGCATTAGAATATTTCGACAAACTTGAAAAAAAAGATATGGAAAAAGACTTTATAAATGGCCTTATTCCCACAAATAGAGTATTTTCATATTCTTCAAGCGAATATGTAAAAGATGCAGGAACAATTGATAGGCTTCAAAGCGTAACAAATGATATCAAAAATAATATTGTTTCAAACAAAAACATTTCTCATCCTCAGAAAGCAATTTTTCTAGATAGAGATGGAACGATCAATATTCATCGTGGACATCTTTCTGATATAAATCAATTTGAGCTTCTCCCACATGCTGCTGAAGCAATTAAAAAAATAAATGAAGCAGGATATTTAGCAATTGTCATAACAAATCAACCTGTTATTTCTCGCGGAGATTTAACTTTTAAAGGATTAGATGAAATACACAAAAAAATGGAAACATTATTGGGAAAAGAGGGAGCATATTTAGATGCGATATATTTTTGCCCACATTACCCAGAAAGCGGATTTCCTGGTGAAGTAAAAGAATTAAAAATTGACTGTGATTGCAGAAAACCAAAAATTGGAATGCTACTAAAGGCACAAAAAAGATTCAATATAGATTTTTCAAAATCGTGGTTTATTGGTGATGCCGATTTAGATATATTATGTGGGCAAAATGCTAATTGCAAAACCGCAATGATTGTAGGACCTAAAAATAAAGATGTCAAACCTGATATTATTGGCGATTCTTTGTATGAATGTGTAAATAAAATATTAGAAAAAGATTATGAAAACAAATAACTCAAAAATTAAAGGAAATTGGTTATATTTTGCCGTAAAAAGGGTATTCGATATAATAATGTCTTTTATTGCAATAATTATCCTTGCAATTCCAATGTTAGTCATTGCAATTATTATCAAATGTACGAGCAAAGGTCCAATAATTTTTAAGGATTCACGAGTTGGAAAAAATAAAAAAATAATACATGTTTTAAAATTTAGAACTATGTATGAAGATGCTGAAACAAATATTGATAAATATTTAAGCCCTGAGCAAAAACAAATTTGGGATAAAGAAAGAAAATTAAATGATGATCCTAGAATAACAAAAGTTGGAAAATTCTTTAGAAAAACATCACTCGATGAGTTGCCTCAATTATTCAATATATTTATAGGTCAAATGTCTTTTGTTGGAACTAGACCGATAACAATTCATGAACTTGAAGACAATTTTACACAAGAAGAACAAAAAATTATTACATCAGGAAAACCTGGACTAACAGGTTACTGGCAGATTTACGGCCGAGGAAGCGCTGAATATGATGATGGAGAAAGACAAAAATTAGAACTCGCATATTATTACAAAAGAAGCGTATTTTTTGATTTAAAAATGATTATTTTAACTGTTCCTGCCGTTTTTAAAGCTAAAGGTGTTTAATAAATATAAGTGATATTGTTTACAATATGTTATAAAATAAATACATTCAATTTAAAAAGGATTTAAGAAATGAAACATGCATTAATTACTGGAATTACTGGACAAGACGGAAGTTATCTTGCCGAACTTTTACTCGAAAAAGGATATAAAGTATTTGGAATTATCCGTAGAAAATCAAAAGAAGACTACGGAAATGTTGAACATTTAAAAGACCAAATAAAATTTATATATGCTGATATGACAGATGTTGCTTCATTAATTGATGCACTTAAAATATCTGAGCCAGATGAAGTATATAATTTAGCGGCTCAATCGTTTGTAAAATCATCATGGGATTCCCCTATTTCCACTGCCGAAATAGATGGACTAGGTGTATTAAACATGCTTGAAGCTATAAGACTTATTAATCCAAAAATCAGGTTTTATCAAGCGTCAACAAGTGAAATGTTTGGCAAAGTACAAGCAATTCCACAATCGGAAACAACACCATTTTATCCAAGAAGCCCTTATGGCGTCGCAAAATTATATGGCCATTGGATAACAATTAATTATCGTGAATCATATGGATTATTTGCCTGTTCAGGAATTTTATTCAATCACGAATCAGAAAGACGTGGCTTAGAATTTGTTACGAGAAAAATCACTCATGGGGCAGCAAGAATTAAACTTGGTCTTCAAGACCATATTGAACTTGGAAATCTTGATGCAAAAAGAGACTGGGGTCATTCAAAAGATTATGTTCGCGCGATGTATTTAATGCTTCAACAAGATAAACCTGATGATTACGTTGTTGCCACTGGTGAAACAAGAACAGTTCGCGATTTCGCAAAAGCAGCATTTAATGCACTTGGCATTGATATTGAATTTAAAGGCGAAGGAATTGATGAAGTTGGCGTTGATAAAAATACTGGTAAAGTCCTTGTAAAAGTTAATAAAGACTTCTATCGCCCTGCCGAAGTTGAATTATTAATTGGAAATCCAACAAAAGCTGAAACTAAATTAGGTTGGAAAAGAGAAATTAGTTTCGAAGAACTTGTTTCTCGTATGGTTAAAAACGATCTAGAACTTGTTAAAAACGAAAAATAATGAAAAGAATACTTGTTATCGGAGCATCAGGTTTTGTAGGCCCTTATCTTTGTCAAAATTTAATTGATAACGGATATGATATTTTCGGTAGCAAATTAATTAATCAAAAACAAAATTTTGAAGGTCAGTGCGTCGATTTAAACATTCTCGATGAGGATGATGTTTTTAAAGTCTTAAGCGACATAAGACCAGACTATATTATTCATTTAGCCGCTCAATCGTCGGTTAAATTATCATGGGAAAATCCAACATTAACTTTCAATATAAATGTAATGGGAATCGTTAACATTTTTGAAGCATTAAGAAAATTAAATCTAAAGCCTAGAATTTTAATCGTTGGTTCAAGTGAAGAATATGGGAAAGTTGATAAAAATCTAATAGATGAAAATTGTGAAACTGATCCTTTAAACTTCTACGCATTAAGCAAGGTGACACAAGAAAAAATTGCTTTAATTTACCATAAAAATTATGGTTTTGATGTTATTTGTGCTAGATCTTTTAATCATATTGGCCCTGGACAATCCACGCAATTTGTAGTTGCTGATTTTGCTAAACAAATTGTAGAGATAGAAAAAACAAGCCAACAAGGAAATATATATGTAGGAAATTTGTCCGCTAAAAGAGATTTTTCCGATGTTAGAGATATAGTAAACGCATATCGCTTATTAATCGAAAAAGGTCGAAGCGGAGAACTTTATAATGTCGGCTCCGGTAACTGTATTGCAATTTCAGAAATACTAAATAAATTAATTTCATACTCTAATGCAAAAATTAATATTGTTGTTGATAAAAATAAATTTAGACCAGTTGATACGCCTGAAATTAAAGCAAATATAAACAAACTTAAAAAAGACACTGATTTTAAAGCAAAGCATAATATAGATGAAACACTAATGGGAGTTCTAAAATATTTTAGAAATAAAGCAGATGAAGAATAATGTTTTCAAAGATATATTTGACTACCGCCAAATGGTCTTCGGATTAGTCCATAGAGAATTAAGAGGCCGATACAAAGGTTCTGTTTTAGGTTTTCTTTGGACATTTTTAAATCCACTTCTTCAACTTTTAGTTTATACATTATTATTTGGCGTTTTGCTAAAATCTAACATAAACGATTTCTATTTATATTTATTTGTCGGTTTGATTCCTTGGATTTTTATTCAAACATCCGCTGCTGGTGGTTCTGGCGCTGTTTTAAATCAAAAATCACTCGTTACTAAAATTAGATTCCCAAGAGAAGTACTGCCGATATCATATGTAACAACAGCATTTATAAATATGCTTTATTGTTTCATTATTATTTTCGTGGTTGTTGGTATTAATGTAACAATTCATAGTGTACAAGCCGGCTTTTTAGCGGGACCCAACATTATTGGTGGCGTAAATCAACAACCTTACAATTTCCTTCCATTTTTATCGCTACCGCTTCTATTTATAATTGAATATGTATTCGCACTAGGACTTTGCTTCTTAACTTCATCAATTACAGTATACTTTAGAGATATGGAACATATCTTATCAATTGTCACAATGTTTTGGTGCTATTGCACCCCTATTATGTATTCGCTTGATAATATACTTGCTGGTGATAGACAAAAATATAAATGGATTTTCATTTATTTTAATCCGATGACTTCAATTGTACAGGGTTTTCAAAATGTTCTTTATTATGGAACTTGGCCTGACTTCTCCACACTTTGGGTTGGAGCGGTTTACGCAATAGTGTTCTTATTAATTGGTTTCTTTACATTCGAAGGATTAAAGAAACGTTTCGCGGAGGAATTATAATATGGATAAAGATGTTTTAATTTCTGTAAAAAATGTTTCGAAGAATTTTAAAGTTTATTTTGATAAAGGAACTCTCTTAAAAGAAAGGATTTTATTCTGGAAAAGAAACCATTATGAAAAAAGACAGGTTTTAGAAAATGTCTCCTTTGATATTCATAAAGGCGAAACAGTTGGTTTGATTGGTCGCAATGGAAGCGGAAAATCAACAATGTTAAAGATGCTAACAGGTATCTATTATCCTAATGGAGGCACAATTGAAACCTGTGGAAGAATATCTTCTCTTATTGAACTAGGTGCTGGATTTCATCCTGATATGTCAGGTAGAGATAATATCTACACAAATGCATCAATTTTTGGATTATCTAGAAAAGAGATTGATGCAAGATTAGACGATATTATCGCTTTCAGTGAACTAGAAGAATTCATTGACAATCCAGTAAGAACATATTCATCAGGAATGTATATGAGGCTTGCTTTTTCTGTGGCAATTAATGTTGATGCAGATATATTACTCATTGATGAAATTCTTGCGGTTGGAGATACAAATTTTCAACAAAAATGTTTTAAGAAATTAAATGACTTAAAAGCTAAAGGTGTAACTATCGTTTTAGTCACACATGATAGCAATACAATTCAATCATTTTGTGATAGAGCTATATGGATTGAAGAAGGAAAAGTTCGCTATGATGGCCCATCAACAGAAGCTGTCGATCTTTATCTTGAATACATGTCAATTGAATCAAAAAATAGAATGTTAGATGAAGAAGACAAACAGAGAATCAAAAAATTGGAATTAAATAAAAGAATATCTTCTTCAAAAAAACCTGTACTGGATCAAACGCAGAATCATTTTGGGCTCTATTTAGGGCAAATTAAAAAAGCATACATGATAGATAAAAACGGGAAGGAAACATGGATTCATGAATCAAACTCTCCTTGCAAATTGGTGATTGAATATAAAATTGAATACGAAAATAAATATAAGTATGTTTTTGGAATGGGATTCTTAACAAGAGATCAACGATATATATATGGAACCAATACGCAAATCGACAATATTGACATACCTTATGAGTTAGGTTCATCTGGAAAAATTATTTTCAATATTGATAATCTTCCACTGTTAAAAGGCGAATACTCAGTAAACGTATCTATTGTAGATGTGAACGGTACTCCTATTGATTTTTATAAAGAATATGCTTTGCTTAATGTTGTTTCGAACTCAAATGAGGTTGGAACAACATCTGTCAAACATTCATGGACATATGAGGAAATAAAAAATGATTAATATTAATAAAAACGTTATCGCGGCAGATGAACTAGAAAAAAAGTTAGAAAAAAAGGTCATCAATTTAAATATGCCATCAATTAAAAACCAAGCAACAAATTTCAATAATATTAACGATCTTGTTGATCAAATCGATGATGAAATTTGCATTTTAAAAGCATATCAAGAATTAAAAGACCCTGAAATAAAAGCGCATGGTCACTTTAAAAAAATTAAGGTATTATTAAAACGTTTTTCAAGAAAAATGACTCATTTTATGTTTCAAGACATTTACGAAAGACAGTCTACTTTCAATGAACACACTATAGAAGTTTTAGAAAGAATTAGAGACTCATTAATAGGCAAATAAAAATATGAAAATACATCAATTTCATCCATCCATTGTTAAAGGCGACGCAATTTCAAATGAAGTTTTTTTAATTCAAAAAATTTTGTTAAAAAAGAATTATTCCTCCGAAATCTTTGCGGACAATATCGGAGATAGCCTTGAGAATAAAGTCAAAAAACTTGATTCTATTAATGTCTCTAAAAATGATATTTTGATTATTCATCACTCTATGGGCTTTGACTCTTTTGACAAAATTATTCATTTGCCATGTAAAAAAATTCTTATTTATCACAATATTACGCCGGAGCATTTTTTCGAAAATGAATATATAAAGAAATATGTAAGAATTGGACTTAAGCAAACCGAACAATACAAAGATTATATAGATTTTGCTTATGCTGATAGTAATTATTCGAGAAGAGAATTAATATCTATGGGATATAAAGATGTTGGTGTTTTGCCGGTTCAAATTTCTTTAGATAGATTTACTAATATTGATGTGAATAATGAATTAGATAAAAAATTAAAACAACAAGAAAATATTCTTTTTACTGGACGAATTGTTAAAAATAAAAAACAAATTGATGTTATAAAAACATTTAAACTATATAGAGAATTTTTTAATAAAAATGCCAAGCTTTTCTTAGTAGGTGACAAATCAAATGCCGAGTATCTCGCCCAAGTTGAAAAATACATTAAAAATAATGGATTAGAAGAAAGTGTAATTTTGCCTGGAAAAGTAAGCGAACAAGACTTAAAAACATATTATTTAAATGCTTCCGTCTTTCTTTGCATGAGCGAACACGAAGGATTTGGAGTTCCACTTTTAGAAGCGATGAAACTAAAAGTTCCAGTCATAGCATATGATTCATCTGCCATTAAAGAAACAATGGATATAGGAGGAATAACTTTTGAAGAAAAAAATTATTCCTTAATTGCTGCTTTAATTGATGAAATAAACAAAAATAAAGACTTAAGAAATAAAATTATCAATGTTCAAAGCGAACGAATCGATAAATTAGAAAAAACAGACACAGAGAAACTTCTTGACCAGATAATTGAAAAATTTAATTGCAAACATGTTGAGTCTATCCAACTACAAGGACCTTTTGAAACTTCTTATAGTCTCGCCATAGTGAACAGAGAATTGATTGAAAATATTTACAATAAAAATATTTACGATGTATCTATTTATGCAACAGAAGGACCTGGTGACTATATACCTAATGAAGCTAATTTAGTGGACAAACCTCTCGCCAAAAAACTCTATGAAAAATCAAAAACATTGGTTTACCCCGATATTACCATTAGAAATATGTACCCACCAAGAGTAAACGATGTCAATGGGGCATACAATTTTCAGTTTTTTGGATGGGAAGAAAGTATAATACCAGAAAAATATATAAATGATTTTAATAAATATTTAAACGGCATTGGAACAACAAGTGACTTTGTTACAAAACAACTTATTGAATGTGGATTAACCATTCCAGTTAAAACAACTGGCGATGGAGTTTCGCTTCCAAACGATTTTGATAAAATTAAGCCCTATAAATTAAAGACAAATAAAAAAGTTAAGTTTTTAAATATTTCCTCCGCTTTTCCAAGAAAAGGAATAGATGCTCTTTTAAAGGCATATTTTGCAACTTTTAGCAAAAAAGACAACGTTTGTCTTGTTCTAAAAACATTTCCAAATCCTCATAATAATGTGAAGCAATTATTAGATCAATTACAGACTATTAATTCCCCTGAGGTTGAATGGATTGACTTTGATTTGCCAAATAATGAATTATATGGATTATATAAAGCTTGCGACTGTTATGTATCAACATCTAGAGGTGAAGGTTTTGGCCTGCCTGTTGCGGAAGCAATGCTTGCAAGAATTCCTACAATAGTTTGCAATAATTCTGGTTTAAAGGATTTTGCAAATGAAAATACATCGCTTATATATGGCTATACTATTGAAAAAGCAAAAACTCATATTAAACCACAAAATGGTGTTATATCAACTTGGTATGAACCGAAAGAAAAAGAGTTATCAAAACTACTTCTTTACTTTTACGAAAATCCTGATTCAGAGTATATCAAAGAAAAAATTAATAATGCATATAATTTAATAAAAAACGAATTCTCCTGGGAACGAGTATCACAAAAATGGATTGATTTTATAAATGAAGTTAAAAACGATAGTTATCATTATAAAGTCGCCTTAGTTTCAACGTGGAATAGTAAATGCGGAATCGCTGAATATTCTAAAATGTTGTTCAATGCAACAAAATATCATGTTGACTATGAAATTTTTCCAAACAAAACTATTTTAATTTCACCAGATGAACCATTTGTCAGAAAAAGATTGTGGAAAGACGCTAGTGACACAAATGTCGCTCAACTTATTAATTCTTTAATTGAATGTCTATCAGACATAGTATTAGTTCAGTTTAATTTTGGTTTCTTTTCATTAGAAAACATTAAAAAAATTATCACCGAGGTTGCAAAAAAGAAAAAAATTATTATTGAAATTCATAAAACATCAGACGCAGTTTTAAACAATAAACATGTTTCTTTTAAAACAATCTCGAATAAATTAAATCTTTGTTCGGCTATCATCGTCCATCAAAAAGATGACAAAGATCGTTTGGTTTCATTTGGTGTTAAAGAAGATCTAATTCATATAATTCCTCACGGGCAAATCTTAACTCCGTTTGTTCCTTCAAAATTAGCTAAAGAAAGAAACAAGATTCTTTCCCAACATGTTGTTGGCTCTTATGGATTCTTATTGCCACACAAAGGACAATTTGAATTGATCCAGTCGGTTAAACTTTTAAAAGAAAAATATGATGACATTTTATTAATTTTATCTTGCTCTATATTTAACAATAAAGAATCTAAAGAATATTATAAAAAATGTGTCGATTATATAAAAGAAAACAATCTCGAAAATAATGTTTATTTAAATTCTGATTTTTTAGATAATAATCAAGCTATTAGTCTTCTCGAGAACGCTGATATTTGTGCTCTACCTTATCATAATACAGGTGAAAGCGCATCTGGTGCAGTAAGATTCTTGACCTCTGTGAGAAGGCCTCTTCTTTTGAGCAAACAAGACATATTTCATGAATTCGAAAAATGTTCATATCAAATTAAAAATGTAGATCCTCAATCAATCGCTGAAGGAATTTCATATTTGTTCGAAAACGACACATCTGAGATGATGGATGAATTAAATAAATATTTAGAAAAAACCAGTTGGTATTCTATAGCCAGAAAATATATCGACCTATTCAAATTAATTAAATAATTTGTTTATATCTATTTTCCATTAAAGTTGACGAATTTTTGATTGATAAATAATTTCTTATAATATCACGCGAATTTTTTAATTTTTCTTCAAGTTTGTAACCGTTAAACACATTAAGCATTTGTCTTGCGGCATCATCAATATCTGGATCGGCCCACATAAAATTAGATTCGTTTTGATATACAACACTTGATTTAACCAAATTGTATTTAACAACATATGCGCTCGTTGAATTTATAAAATCTCTTGTTGAAGAATAGTCCGTCGCAATGATTGGAATATTCAAAGACATCGCTTCCGCTAAAGGAAGGCCGAAACCTTCTGCTCTATGAAGGGAAACAAGACATCTCGATGCTTTAATAAGTGAATAGAGCTCGCCACGAGATAAATTTCCTTCTAATAGTTTAATATTTTTATAATTCTCGATTTCATTTAGGAGAAATTTTTTGTCATCTTTAGTAAGATTATTTGTTTTCACAATAAGTCTCACATTCTCATAATGTTCAAACGCTTTTTTAAATGCTTTAATAACCCCAATTGGATTTTTACGCTCAATATTAGATTTACTATCAAACATAGTAAGGAAAGTAAACTTATCACGGAAATCAAAAGCATGAGGTAGTTGTTTAACATTTATTCTTTCCATTCCATAAGGAATTACATAAATCGGTTTTGTTGTAACTTCTCTTAAACAATCTTTTATGAATTTTGAAGGAACCCAAAATTCATCAAATAAATCTAAATATGGAATCCAACTTGATGGAATATGATCAAGTTCCCACAAAAAAGTGCCAATATTATATCTATAGTTAAAAATATCTTGTTCAAAAAGCATCTCTAAAGCAAAAAAGTTTTCAGGATTAATATGAAATAGATTAATTGAATATTTTGGTTCTTTTGATAATTCAATATTGTAAAAATTATCGTCTTGTTTAATCGAATTAGGAAGTGGCACATCTATAAAGCATGTCGAAATATCGCTTTTATAAAGAGATAAGGCATACAGTCTTGAACCTTGCCCTAGACCGATATTTGCTTTTAAATGACCAAAATAGTTAATTCCATTTTCGAAATGACCTTTTTCATATAGAATGCGTTCACTTGCTTTGTAAGAAACACCTTTTTTAAAATGCTTTTTTAGTTTTTCAAACCAAGATTTTGGCAATATTTTTTTAACAATTGGTGATAATTTTCTAATTATCCTATATCTTTTCGGATTGTTCATAATGTAACAAATATTAATTCAGCCTTTCCGGAAAATGAATAATTACCATGACCCGCTGTTATGAAAAATGCGTCGGTTTTTCTCGCTTGAAGTATGTGTTCACCACTATTAACGATGCCAAAACCATTTAATACGGTTAAAAAATGAAAAGAAGAATCATCACAATTAAAACGATATGTTCCTCTTACACATATTCTTTTTACTTTAAAATATGGCGTTTTAACTAGTTCGTGAGTTTCGAGGTCTGGCTTGCAATGTATTTGAGTTCGATCTATTTCTGTTTTTGAATAATTTATACATTCTATTGCTTCTTTTATATGTAATTCTCTTGGTTCTCCATTTTGATCAAGACGATTATAGTCAAATACGCGATATGTAATGTCACAACTTTGTTGTATTTCGGCAAGAAATATATCTTTCCCAATCGCATGGATTGTCCCTGCTGGTATATAAAAGCAATCGCCTGGTTGAACATATATTTTATTTAGGTAATTGCATATAGTGCCATCTTTTATGGCTTTTTCTACTTTTTCTTTGGTCATATCTTTTTTAAATCCGTAATAAATATATGAATTCTTTTTGCATTCAAGAATATGCCAAAATTCATTTTTTGATGATGGGTGAACTTGAATTGATAAAGGAGTACGAGAGTTTATGTATTTAATCAATAAAGGAAACTTCGAACCAGAAAAGTTTTTGGCCACAATATTTTTATTTTTTTCAAAAACTGAGCGGAGCGATTCATGCAAAAGTGTATTTTCAATTTTTGATAAATTTTTTGGAAGACACGACAAAATCCAAGCTTCACCAATTGGAGCATATTTATTAATTGGAAGATCGTATAGAGTGGAAATCTCTACATTTCCCCATATTCTTTCTTTAAATATCGGTTCTAATTTATAAATCATTTTGCATTCTCGTTTATTGTTTTTAATATTATATCAGCGCTTTTCTTCCAAGAATATTTCTTTGCTAAATTAGTAATATAATTTTTTGGAAGAGGAAGTAAAATAGGCAATTTAACATCCTTTTTTATATCAACATAATTAGGGCCATCACCATATATTTCTCTAAAAATTGGTATATCACTTAAAAGTAAATTTTTTGTTCCATTTATTGCGGCTTCTAAAGGTGGAAGTCCAAATCCTTCATATTTAGAAAGCTGGATTAACGTATCTGCGTTTTTATATAACGCTTTTAATTCTTTGTTTGAAACATGCTCATTAATAATAGCAACATTTTTCATGTATTCATGCTCAAGCCCTTTTGTAACAAGGACAAATGTTTTATTTGGATTTTCTTTTGCTAATTTAAAAATCAAATCGATATTCTTGTGTGGGTAATTAGCGCCCACAAAAAGATAATAAGGAACACCTTCTAATTTATATTTTTTTAATATTGAATTATCTATATCTAAAACAGGTTCATTTATTCCACATGAAGCGATTACAACTTTATTTCGATCAATGTTATAAGTTTTTAAAATTTCGTTTTTACAAAACTGACTTATAGTAAAAGTTATAAAATCAGAATTAATTTTCTTTTTAATCAGGAATTTATACCAAATTGTAAATGGCAAAGAATATGTTCTTGGCTTATATAAAAATGTTAAGTCGTGAACAACGGTGTAACCTTTGACGAATAAAGGAGAAGCGTTACATAAATTTAGTAATTTATCATTTTTGTGCTTCTTCATGAAATTAAATAAAGAAATTTGCTCCCACAAATTACCTTTAAGTAAACCAATTGGAATAATTTTAATAAAATTAAAAGAAATATTAATGTTTGATTTTTTTGGAACTAAAATAGCGATTTTATCCTGGTTTGTTGGAATATCAAATTGTTTTACAATTTCTCTCCCATAACGCACCACACCGCTGATACTTTTAGTTAAAAATCGCCCATTAATATAAATCATTGGTGTTTTTCCTTATAACATTTATCGACAAAGTCTTTTATTTTCTTCTCAAAAATAGGAACATCAAATTCTTCAGCATGTTTTCTTATAAGCTCGTGATCCCATTCCATGCTTTCAAAATGAAGAATAGCTTCGCACAAACATTCGACGCTTTGCCACTTGAAAAATAAACCTGTCTTTTTATTAATGACAGTATCAAGTACACCGCCCTTACTATAAGCTATGACTGGTTTGCCACACGCCATTGCTTCAACAGGAGTAATTCCAAAATCTTCTTCACCCGGAAAAAGAAAAGCTTTGCATCTTGAATAAAAGAAAGCAATTTCTTCTTGGCTCAATCCTTTAATAAATGTAACCGTGTTACCTGCAATTTTCTTTAAATTCTTTGATTCATCACCATCGCCGATAATTATTAAAGGTCGTTTAAGTCTATTGCATGCTTCGATTGCTAAATCTATTCTCTTATATGGCACAAAACGAGAAACAATTAGATAAAAACCGTCGTTATCTTCCGTCATTGTAAATCTAGATATATCAACTCCAGGATGTATGACAATAGACTCTCTACCATAATATTTTTTAATTCGTTTTTGAACTTCAGTTGAATTAGCAATGAAATAGTCAACTCTATCATTGCTTTCTAAATCGAGTTTTCTCATTCTGTGAATAAGAATTCTAATCAATGGCCTTTTCCAAAAAGATGATGATTTCAAATATTGTTTATAAGCGCTCCAAGCATATCTCATTGGTGTGTGACAATAAACTATGTGAATAGCGCCTTTTGGTATATTAACTTGCTTTGCGCAACTTGATGAACTTGTTAAAACAACATCACATGGCTCAAGTTCCATTTTTCTAAATGCCTGAGGCATCATTGGAAAATATAATTTATGATTTAAAATTTCATCTTTTTTCCCTTGTAGCGAGGATGTAATAATTCTTACATCATCAAACTTACTAGATAAGTTGCTACGAGCACAAACGGATGTATAAACAGGCGCATCTTTATATATATCATGGAAATATAACACGACGTTTTCTGCGCCGCCCATATTAGTCAACCAATCATGTACTATATCAACTTTCATATACTAATATTCTATTTATAATTATAAATAAAGCAAACAATTTAATAAGCGTATTTAATATAAAAAGGGGTGTTTTTTCATTAATGGAACAAACAATAGAATGGATAAATATAAATAATCTGTTGTTGACGAAAGAATAATTGAACCACTTTCAAACATCGTATAAAGCAATGAAACAAACATTAAAATTAAGCCAAACATCGCCTCATTTTTGTCATCATTAAAATCTTTGATGGAATGATAAACAAAATAAACCAAAAATAAAGTGCTAAAAGAAAGTAAAACAATTCCACCTGAGCCGAATATTTCAAGTACACCATTATGAGAAAAAGTTGTGTATCCGTTAATGTTAAACAAAATATCATTAAAAACTTTATAGCCCGCTCCAACAAAAATATTCGTGGATTTAACGACATCGATCGCGTTTTTGTATAAAATAAACCTCGATTCTACAGTTGAAAAAACATTTTTTGAAAAGAAATTGTCAACAAATGAATTCAATTTTCCTTTCATAAACAAAAAAACAACAACACTTGCAAGAAACGCTATACAAATTGAACAAATTGATGAGAGTGCAATAAGATTTCTTTTTTTATTATTGTTATAAGAAAGACAAAAACGCATTATTAAATAAATAGCATTTAACAAAACAGACAAAATAAGCCCAGTCTTACAAAGAGTAAAAAGCATATTTATCAAAAAGAAGGCATCAAAAATAAACCAATAAAACTTCTTCGATTTGCTATGTAAATATAATGTCGAGCATATTGCTCCAAACAACAATATCCCATAATTATTTCGATGCATCAAAAGACTTTTAACTGTATAAACATATGGATTTTCTGATGTAAGATTTTTAAGGAAATTTAAATAATTAGAACCTTCGATAAAATATGAAATAATTGCTAAAACAATGATCGCACTAATAAACAAAAGCGCATAAAAAGTTAATATATCGAAATCTTTAAAAATCTTTGGAACAACATCAATTGTAAAGAAAAACAAAAGCAATAATATAAAAAATGAAAGTCTATATTGAAATATTTTTATATCAGTTAATGAATAAGAAAAAGAAACGATTGAACCATTATAATCATTAAAAGAAAAATCTCTTTTTAAAGGCATTAAAAAATAATTGATAACACCTGTAATAAATATAATTAACAATCCACAAAGAAAAGCATATGAAGGCTTATAATTCTTTTTAATGACATTCAAAGCAATTAAAACAAAACAAGTTATAATGCAAAACAAGAAAAATAAAGTAAAAAAAGAAAATGGTTGTTCAGCGGTCGGATTAGCCCCTAAAAGCATCTCATCGGTTAATAAATATAATCCAAAAAAATAAACAAGTATGGATAAAACAATATTTATTATATTGAGCTTATTAAACCTTAATTTCATATATAAATAATATCATTTTAAATTTATATTTAATATCTATTATTATTAATTAAAATCGTGATATATTATGTGCGTATGAATTTTGTGTTTGTTTCACCTAATTTTCCAAAAATATATTCGCATTTTGTAAAAGCCTTATCCCAAAGAGGCATAACCGTTTTAGGAATAGGCGATACGCCGAAAGAACAAATCAACGATGAACTCAAAAATTATTTAACAGAATATTGCTTTGTTAGCGATCTTTCAAATCTTATTTGGATGAAAAACACATTGGATTATCTTGAAAATAAATATGGTGAAATATCCTATATAGAATCTAATAATGAGTATTGGTTAATGTCTGATTCTAAACTAAGAGAATATAAAAAAGTCAAAAATGGTTTTTACCCAAAAGACATGGATAAAATCAAATATAAATCAAAAATGAAAGAATATTTTAATAAAGCCGGAGTTAAAACTGCTAGATACACATTAAGCGAAAACTTAAATGAACTTAAAGATTTTGCACAAGAAGTCGGTTATCCTCTTTTTGCAAAACCTGATAATGGTGTCGGCGCTAGCGATACATTCAAAATTAAAGATGAAACTGACCTAATTACTTTTTTGAAAAATAAACCAAGTGAACAATATATTATCGAAGAATACATAAACGGAGAAATCACCACATTTGATGGAATAGTTGATGATAATTCAACGCCATTGCTTATGTATAACGAATCTTTTCCAATACCTGTGGCAAATGTTGTTAATGATGATATTGATGATTTCTACTACGCGAATATGGATATGGATCCTTCTTTTAGAAAAATGGGAATAAAAGTTGTAAAAGCATTTGAAATTAAAAAAAGATGTTTCCATATTGAATTTTTTAGACTTTTAGAAGACAAAGTAGGATTAGGAAAAAAAGGTGATATTTTAGGTCTTGAAGTGAATATGCGTTCTCCTGGTGGCGACACCCCAGAACTTCTCTCAATAGCCTTAGATGATAGCTATTATGAATGTTATGCAGATATAATTGCGTACAATAAAATAAATAAAGATTTAAATAAAAAACACTTCATAGCTATATCTGTAAGTAGAAAAAATCATTTTAAATATATCCATTCACTTGAAGAAATAAATAAAAATTACAAGGATTTTTTAGTTGAACATGGCTATTATGATAAAGCGATCGCCCTTTGTATGGGTGATGAATATTTCATGGCGAAATTTGACAATGTAAATGATGCTTTGTCTTTTAAAGATTTCGTAATGGCTAAATATTAACCATGGCTTTTTAAATCAAATATTAGATCTAATAGGAACTTAACTCCAATAAGAAGTAATGCTGCTCCCATAAATATTAAATGGTTTTTATATCCTTCTGATAATTTTATGCATAATAAAATACCAAATATTACATCGCCAACCGCAGAAGCAACTTCCATTATTTCAAGTTTATTAACTTTAATTTCTAAAGAAGCATCCACAATTTCATATAGGCCTCGCACAATATCAAATATTCCAATTGCTAAAAACATATGGTCCAAAGTTATTTCATTAAAAAGAATAAAAATAAGTCCAATTACAAAAGCAATTATTGAGCTTACCAAATAAGGAAACTTTCTAAAGTTTTTATGCCCGTTTACTGACAAAAATATTAAAAGAGATGGAACACCTGAAGCCATTAAAATCGAACCAATAAAAATATTATTTTTTTCAAAAGCATCATTAGAAAAAACAATGACTAGTATACCTAGAATTATATGAACGATCATTGCGGTTAAAAGCACATAATCAAAAATAGAAAATTTGCGTTTCATTTAATAAATCCTCGAATCATTATCGTAATCAATACATCTAATAGATAAAATTAAAGCATTCTTATATTTACTTAAAATTTCTCTTCTTGCTTCATCTGGAGAATTTGCGGTTATTGTTTCAATTTGTGTTTTATTATCTACTAAATATCGAATCAAAAAAGAATGCATATTATTTTATTTTGCCTTTTTCTTTTGCTCTTTTATCAGAAATTATTTTCATTTCTTTTTCAGCTATTACTTTAACACCATTTTCATCGGCCCAATTAACGCATCCTTGTAAAACAAGTTTTAGGAACGGTCTTGGAACTTTTACTAATGTTTTTAAAGCATCATCTGTAAAAGTAACATCTGTATTTAATCTTTTAGCGGCGTAATGCAACGATGTTAAATCAATTGCTCTATTAGGAATTCCAATTGGAGTAGGCCTTTTAAATCCTGAGCACCAAAAATATTTGCTGTCTCTATATCCCCAGTTTGTCGGAAGCGGACAATAATTACTTCTTGTCGCGCCATTAATTATGGATTTATAGTATTTATCTTTTATCAAAATGTGATCTATTTTTAATATGAAATGAGCACCATATTTTGATGTAATTCCATTGAAATTATGAAAAGGAGGAAAATATTCATCCTGAACTATGTCGTTTTGTGCGCCATCAAGATCTTTAACCCAAGTACATTCAAAAACTTGTAATGCTTCTTTAATAATTTTTGGGCATGGCTCAGTTGTTTCTTCTTGAGATAGACCATCTATAGTTTCAAACATAAAACTTTTCATTTTTTCTTCCGGCGTGTCACCCGGAAATCCCAAATCTACATGTTGTTTAAAATTCTTTTTTGAAAAAGGCAAAAAGTTAATTGTACATTTTCCATGTCTAAGAAGACCTTTCGCGGTATTAGAAGTGTTTCTACATTCCAATATCATTGCATAGCAATCTTTTCCGGCAATATAATATGGAAAAATCAATGAATAAGCTCCAAAACTAGTTTTTTCGCCTTTCTCATCTAATGTACCAATTAAAGTCAATGGCATTGGAAAAAATGATGATGATTGATAAAAATTATCCTTAATAATAACGTTTTTAAATGACTTATCCATAACAATGCTCCCTTAGATATTTTGAATTAGTAACCAATTCTTTGTTATTTTTGAAACAAGTTCATTAGCTTTTTTAGAATCAATTTTATTAGACAAATATTGATAAATTAATTTAGCGATATTCTTCGCGTCCATTTTTGTGCAACCACGAGTCGTTATAGCCGCAAAACCAATTCTTAAGCCAGAAGTTTTATTAGGAGTTAATATATCATTTGGAAGCATATTTTTGTTTGTCGTAATATTTATATTCTCTAAAGCTTTTTGTGCTTCAAGTCCAGTCATTGAAAAAGTGTCTAATGTGTTAAGTAAAAATAAATGATTTTCTGTATCGCTTACTTTTGCTCCAAGCTTAAATAATTCGTCTCGACATGCTTTTGTGTTTTCTTTAACTTTCTTTATATATTTCTTAAATTCTAGGCTCATTGCTTCTTTAAAACATACCGCTTTTGCGGCGATAATATGCTCTAAAGGACCACCTTGATAATATGGAAATACCGCAGAATTAATCTTTTTAATGAGTTCATCATTATTAGTTAAAATTAGACCACCACGAGGTCCACGAAGAGTCTTATGAGTAGTTGAAGTGACAATATCAGCATATGGAATAGGACTCATATGCTCATGAGCCGCAACGAGTCCAGCGATATGGGCCATATCAACAATAAATTTAGCTTTAACTTGATCAGCTATTTCCTTAATTTTCTTAAAATCAATTTCATAAGGATAAGCACTATATCCCGCTAAAATAACATCTGGTTTTTCTTCTACTGCTTTTTCCAATATTTTTTTATAATTTAATCTTCCGTCTTCGCCCAATGGATAAAAAACAAAATTATATAAATGAGAAGAAAAACTAACTGGGCTTCCATGTGTTAGATGCCCTCCATCATTTAAGACAAGGGATAATATTTTCCCGCCATTAGGAAGAAGAGCTCTATATGCGGCTGCATTAGCTTGTGAACCACTATGAGGTTGAACGTTTGCGTATTCAGCGCCAAATAATTCTTTTGCTCTTTCAATAGCAATATTTTCTATTTGGTCGACATATTCACAACCGCCATAATATCTTTTATGAGGATATCCTTCAGCGTATTTATTAGTTAAAATAGAACCGCACATCTTTCTAACATCTTTGCTTGCATAATTTTCACTTGCGATAAGTTCGATGCCTTTATTTTGTCTTTTTGTTTCAAGCGATACTAATCGTTCAATTTCTTTATCCATAATTAATGCCCTTTTATATTTTATATATAAATTTTAATAGATTAAAGAAAATACAATAAAATTAATTTTGATGTTTAATAAACTCTTGATCAATCATTTCGTATCTTGATAAATCTTTATTTTCTAAATTTATATTGTTCATATTAACAGCGTGAATCGTATGAGAATTATAAGTTGTATAATAATAAATTCCAGTTCTCAGGTTCATACAACTTGAATAAATAGTGTATTCATATTCATTTTCTTTGACTTCACATATGCCTTTTTGTTGTTCAACAGAATGAAGTATATGAAAGAATTGATTTATTGAAGAAGTATCATCTTTTTTAAATATTGAATTATGAAGGACAAATGTGGCTTTAACAAAACGAGACATACTCGATGGGTCACCTGGAAGTCCAATTGAGCCCATGCCACGACTATAATTCGTTAAACCGATAGAAGGAGAAAAAGTATTCAGAGGATCTTTGTTTGATAATTTTGAATAATTATTTAAATTAAAAAGTTGTTCTTTAAATGGAGGATTATTTGTTAAAACATTCACTTTGTTTTTGTATATTTTCATCCCTGTTTTAATAAATTCAACTGTAATGCATTCGTCTTTATCTGCAATCATATAGTGAAGCGAAGCACATGGAAAATGTTCGTTAAATGGAGTGTTCATCACATTTGTGTTATGTAGCAATTCTATTGCTTCTTTAACATTGCTACATTTTGAAAGCAAATAAGGCACTAATTCAAATTGAGCAATATTAGCTTTACCATTCGATACATTTGCTGAATAAAAGGCATTACCTACAAAATTTAGTCCTGCAATTGCAAGTCCTTTTTCGTTCGTTGCATCATAATAAAGAGGATAATTATTTTCAACATGTGCCATGCCAATGATGGCATAATGCTTTTTTATGCAATTAGCGTGTTTAAATTTGAATATATAATTTCTTGGAGTAATTACAATTTCTTCACCAAAAGAAAAATCATAATCTAGATTTCTTCCAACATAAGCATCGTTACATATTAATCTTATTGCAGTACACATATATTACCCTCATGAAAAACATTTCCTTTTAACATACAAATCAAATAACGAAAGACAAAAAACATAAAATAAAAACAACAGAACAATAATTGAAAGTCTATCTTTTTTCATTAATTTTCTCCTTATGTTCATTATATCAAAAATAATATGTGATACATAATTAGCCTTTTTCGTTGACGAAGTAGAGATTCAATTTTTATTTTGTTTTTTGATAATTAGTTAATGTTTTTATTTTTATTTTTAAAAACTTCTATTAGTTTTGATAAGGGAGATATTACAAATGGGGCAATTAAAAGCGCCGCCGAAACAGTAGAAGGAAGAACGATCATAAAATAATTATATTCTTCACTTTTAATTAGAATATTGTTACTTTTCAACACAAAGAACACAACAAATGAACAAATTATACCTATTATTAGAAATAATAAAGATGATAAATAAAAGTGTGATATTTTAAATGTTCTTCCTAACCTTAAAGTGCTTTTTTTCGAAAGTGAAAATATCGAACAACTAAAATATAAAATAAATATGAACAAAAATATAAAACATATTAGTGTCGTAACCGCTAAAGCT
>DNPJ01000032.1:0-31747 GCA_003501485.1 Bacillota bacterium | reverse complement strand
ATAGTTAAAAACAAAAGTTGCAAAATATTAACTTTTATAAATTCGAAAAATTGTTTAAATCCCACTTTAAGTGTGGCTTTGTTTTTAATATTTACTTGCTCGTCGATTTGATTAGATTTGTTAGCAAAGTCATTTTTCTTATCCAAAACTATAAAAACTGTTTTTTGATCAAAATGTCCTAAACACTTCAATATCAAGTTTTTGTTTTGGTAGTTAATGGGATTATTAAAATCTATTAAACAATACGAACAATAATATTTAGTTAAAATACTTAGAATTAAATTAATTTTTCTGCATTTTTGATTTTCATCATCTAAAGGTAATTCTTTTAAACAACTAAGTTCATCAAGAATTTCTTTTTTAATTTCGTCAAAATTATCCTCTTTCATGAAAACTGCAGAAAGACAAAATATTTTTGAATTAATGTCTAATACAAAAAAACCTTTTTCGCCTGTGCCATCATAGGAAACTTTAATTCCATCTATATAAGCGAAACCGCTTTTAGGTTCTTTTTTAAGTTTTAAGAAATTAAATTGAGATTCATTGTCAATAAATTTAGTGCCTTCATCGAAGCATTCATTTAATATTTTTTCCTTTCTATTGATATATAAATTCTCAAATCTAATCATATTATCTTGCTTTTGCCTTATCTAAAAATTCTATAAGGATTGTGGCCATCATGTGGTCAAAAGACATGTGGATATCTTCTGCTTTCATCATATCATTGATAGGTGCATGAAGATGGTAATCACTTAATTTATATAATTCGCCACCATCAAAGCCGGTCATACCAATGATTTTGGCGCCTTGTTGTTTTGCGCATTTAACTGCTTTTATAACATTTTTAGAATTGCCGGACCCACTTATAGCCAACACTAAATCATTCTGATTAATAATCTTTTCAATTTGATAAGCAAAAACATCATCGTAAGAAATATCATTTGCAAGCGCAGTTAATATTGGCGTGTTATCACTCAAGCAAATGAAATTAAATTTCTTGCTCTTTTTAAGCGAAACTCCTTTGTTAAAATCGCAAACCATATGCGAGGCAGTTGCGCTTGATCCACCATTGCCGAATACATATACGGTTCCGCCTGATTCATAAGCTTCTTCAAGAGCATTCATTGCTTTGCTTATTTCCTTGTAATCAAGGTTATTCATCGTTTCGGTTAATGTTTTGTAATAATTTTTAATTTGTTCTTCGTAATTATTCATTTTTTTCACCTAATCGCAATAAATTATTGAAACACCAGAATTATCAAGTTCAAAAGGTAATTCCTTATAATTTTTAAATGCTTTCCTAACGTTCTCTTTTATCTCTTCTGTTGGTACATAGAATAAAAGGAAACCGCCGCCACCTGCGCCGAGAAGTTTTCCACCTGTTGCACCAGCTTTTATTCCCTTTTCATATAATTCATCAATTGGCCCACCAGTAATTGTTGAGGCCATTTGTTTTTTAAGTTCCCATCCTTTAGCAAGACATTCACCAAGATAATCGACATCATTCATTTCAAGATGTCTTTTCAAATCTCTAGCTAAATCGCACATTTGAAGAAGAATTTCGTCTTTTTTCTTGTCATTTTCAATGTTCTTCTTTTGTTCTGCTAAAACCTTATTTGCATCATGAGTTATACCTGTATAAAACATAACACAGTTGTCCTCAAGTTTTTTATAAGATTCTGGGTTCATGACAATTGGTTCAATTTTAACAAAACCGTTTGGCAAAAATTCATAAAATTTAAGACCACCAAAAGCGGCAGCAAACTGATCTTGTTTTCCAATTGGGTTACCTAAATCGGTAATTTCAATATCACATGCTTCTTTAGCAATATGATATGTTGAAACATAACGATGTTGATAAGTGTAAAGCAATTTTAACAAAGCTACTGTAAATGTAGAGGATGACCCAAGCCCTGTTCCGGCGGTAACATCTGCCATTGAAGCAATTTCAACGCCATTTATATCAAATCGTTTAAACGCTTGATGGAATATTTTATGTTCAATTTCTTTATAAGAATGTACGTTTTCTGTTTTTGAATATTTAAGAGAAATATCATCTCTATTAAATGCTGGATGCATTGTTAAATAAACATATTTTTTAATTGTTGTAGATAAAACACAACCCCCGTATTTTTCATAAAATGCAGGGATATCACTTCCTCCACCAGCAAACGAAACTCTAAAAGGTGCTCTTGAAATAATCATATTTATTTTTCCTTATTATTATATTTAATAGATTCAATTATGTATGAAGGACGGTTATTTGCTTCAAGATATGCTTTATGAGCGTATCCTCCAACTATAAAAATACATCCTTCTATAAATGCTGAAACCAAAACAACAATATTTATTATTAACCATGCAAGATATACATTTTCACTAATAATGACAATATTGCAACATGTTAATATGAACATCACAAGTTCAACAACAAATGATAAAAATGATAAAAGGCCTGAAATAAATCCAGTTTTGAATGTTACTAATAAAAGTTTGTCGGAAATAATTGTGAAATAATCAAAAGCATTTTTAAATAAAGCAGATTTTTTGTAGTGGGTTTTCCCACCAACACGATTTTTTCTTTCATATAAAACTTCTGTCGTCTTAAAGCCAACATAAGGTACTTCTATTTTCAAAACTGGTGATTTTTCATTTAATTTATTGATTTCATCAACAACAACTCTATCTAATAAACGGAAATCTCCAACATTTTCAGGAATATTGATTTTTTTGCTCCATTTATGAAACATTTTATAAAAAGTTTTTACAAATAATTTTGATAATCCTTTTTCTTGTCGTGAAGATCTTTTACCATTCACAACTTGATACCCTTCTTCCCATTTATTAATCATTTCTGGGATTGCGTGTGGGTCATCTTGAAGATCTCCATCAAGCGGTATTACAGCATCGCCGCTAGAAACTTTTAAGCCGGCTTGAACAGCTTCTTCATGACCAAAACTTCTTGAAAGCCTAACGACAACAACATTTTCTTGTTCTTTTTGTTTTTCAATTAATAAATTATATGTCCCTTCATCAGGCATATCAGTCACAAAAATTAGTTCAAAATCATATTTTTCCTTAAGGTTATCCACAATAGGATTAACTGCTTCAAAGAAAAAAGGCAATGATTCTTCTTCGTGATATACAGGAATGACTAGTGATATCTTTTTCATACAACTACTATATAATACAATATTTTCTTTATTTTATTAAATAATAACTAAATCTTTGAGACTAAAAGTAACGTTATCTTTCAAATGAGAGTAGACATTTTTCATATCGTGAATTCAATTATGGAATATAAAATAATTCTTTAAGCATTTATTTTTATTGTTATATTAGCAGAATTGTTTTAGGTTTCTTTCAAAAAACAAAAGTTTTCTTAATAATTGCAACTTTTATTTTAGTCAATTGTGATGTTATTTGTTTGTTCTTTTTTAATTAAACTAAAAACATTATTTCGTTTTTTCATCCTAATAAGTTTAGAATTTTCAATAAGTCAGATAATATATTGATTTTATAATCCACTTTATCATAAGAAGACGCATCTCCAATGCCAATAGCAACGAAATTTCCCACCTTAGCAGCATCAATTCCGCTAAAAGCATCATCGACAACATAGCAATCAGTAACTTGTAAATTTAGCATTTCAGCTGCCTTTAAGAAAACTTCTGGGTCAGGCTTACTTTTTGATATATTTGTTCCGTCAATAATAGCGTCGAACATTTCGATGATATTTAATTGTTTTAAAATTGTTTTTGCGTTTTTTGAAGATGAACCAATAGCGATCTTAAAACCTCTTTTTTTAAGTGTTTTTAATGTATCCATAACATCATTAGATAAATTATCTGGCGTTAATTTAGCTAATAATTTCTTATAAACTTCGTTTTTGTAATTTAACATTTCTTCTTTTTCTTCATTTGAATATTTCTTTTTTGAATTCATAAGGATAAGTTCTAATGAATCCTTTCTTGAGATTCCGCGAAGATAATTATTGATGACTTTGTCAAAATAAATTCCTTCACGATCCGCAAGTGCCTTCCAAGCCAAATAGTGGTATTCATCAGTTGAGCAAATAACGCCGTCTAAATCAAAAATTACTGCTTTCATAATATAATTCTCACATTTTTATCGCTTAAAATCTAGGATCGTTTTTAATCGAAATATTGATTATATGATAACGAATTTGGATCTTTTTTGAACCTAAAAATATATAGCAAAATTCCATAAATCGTTAATGCACAGCCTATCGTTAAAGCGGCGTATAAAGGAAAATAATTCGAATAGATTGGATAAAACATAGCTGTAACCAAAAATTGATTAAAGAAATTAAAAATAAAATGAAAAACAATACAAGGAATAATAGATGCTACAAATTCATACATAAAACATAATATTAAGCCTAAGGCAAATGTATATATGCTTTGAATTAAAACGCTTTGATAAACAGCTAAAAATGAAGGCGTAATTAAGTTAAGAAGATGAAATGCTCCAAATATACCGGCACCCGCTAAAATCTTTAACAATCTATTTTCAATTCTCAAACTGTTATAAATAAATAATCTAAATAATATTTCTTCATTAAATGCAGTAAATACAATTATCAATATATCTAAAATCATTACCCAGTTAAAAGACAATGTGGCGACTTCGTCTGCAAAAGGAAAAGCAAGTAGATTTGTGAATGTTGCTAATAAAAAAGGAATGAAAAATAAAAGATTTTTAAAATTAATTTTTCCTAATGGTATATTGTATTTAAAAATAAGTCTTAGATAATATCCTGTTAAAAACATTCTTAAGCATAACTCTAATATTGTTATGACATAATTAGGTAAGTGATTAGCAAAATATTGAAAAGGAAAAGAAACAACAAAAATAAATAAAAACGAACTTATCAAAGTATCTGCTACACTAATTTTTACATGTTTCATTTTTGCTAAATATAAACTTTCTAAATATAAATATACACGGTATTGATAAAACAAATAAAACTATACACCAAATCTGAGATGGAGATAAAGCAAATGCTACTCCTCTTGGATCATCTCTAAAAAACTCGATAACAAATCTAAATATTGCATACGACATGATATAAATAATCATTGTATATTTTGTAATATTTTTGAATGCAAAAATTAATAACAAAGCAGTTAATATAAATAGAAATATTGCTTCAATTAATTGAGTTGGTATTCTTCGTCCTTCAACGTTTTGAAATGTAACACCAATCCAACTATCGGTTATTTTCCCATAGCAACAACCAGACAAAAAACAACCAATTCTTCCAACCCCATGAGCCAATGTTATGCATCCAGGAACAATAATTAATATTTGATCAAATATATCTTTATGACGTTTTTTATAATAGAAAAAATACATTAATAAAAATGCGACTATTCCGCCTATTAATCCTCCATAGAAAGTCATTCCCCATGTCCATTTAATTGCTTGTTTCTCAATCCATTCATAAACATTTTCAAACAAACAAGCAGATATGATTCCAACAAACAGCGTAACAACACAAACAATTAAAAGGTCAATTAATTCAATTTTTGATAATTTAACTTTCTTTAAAAAATATAATGAAAACACCAATACCGCTAATGCAATACCAAGTATAACCATTACAGCATATGAATCAATAATACCGAATAATTTTGGATACATACTTTATATTATCTATTAATTGAATTATATTTGTTAAACCCGTCTGGGTAGCGTTTTTTAAGCTTTTCAATATTTTTAATTAATATTTCCTCCAATGAAACGTTAAGTGCGGTCGCGGCTTCCGCTAAATACCAAGCGACATCGCCTAATTCTTCAATCATTTTTTCCTTGTTTAAATCATGCCCCTGAGCTAAGTGTTTTTTAACGATATCAATTACTTCTCCACTTTCTCCACAAAGTCCCATAACGCTATTAATTAAAACATCTTTTTCTTTTAATGATTTGTTAAGTGTAACCATTGCTAATTCTTGATATTCATTGATTTCCATAACTATGACCTCGAAAAAATTATAAACAATTGTCTCTAAAATTACTTTATTTTTGTTAAACGAAAAAGAAAAACATATTTAAGAAACCATAAAAATGGCGCTCTTTTTGAAAAATGAAACCCTTAAAATGGCGCTCTTTTTGAAAAATGAAACCCTTAAAATGGCGCTCTAAATACAAAAAGTATTGAATTTTTGCCACTTTCTAAATAAGATAAATATGTAAAGAGGGAAACAGGCATGTTTAAAAGAAAAATTTATGAGCAAATGAAGAAATGGAAAGAAGACAATAATAGCAAAACAGCATTGCTTCTTGAAGGAGCAAGACGTGTAGGAAAAACAACAATAACAAAAGAATTTGCAAAAAATGAATATAAATCTTTTATTTTTATTGATTTCGCAAATGCTTCTAAAAATATTCTTGATCTCTTCAACGACATCAGCAATCTCGATTTATTTTTCTTAAGACTTCAAGCTGAAACCAATATCCAATTATATAAAAAGGAATCAGTAATAATATTTGATGAAATACAAATGTTTCCTAAAGCAAGACAAGCCATAAAATATTTAGTCGCTGATGGTAGGTATGACTACATTGAAACCGGATCATTGATTTCTATTAAAAAAAATGTCGGCAATATTGTAATTCCTTCTGAAGAGAGAAAAATTGAAGTACATCCATTAGATTTTGAAGAATTTTGTGATGCGGTCAATCTAAACTATTCAAATATTAGAAATATGTATGAGCTTCACTCTCCAATAGGGGATGCAGTGAATAGAACATTGATTCGAAATTTTAGACTATATATTGCTGTTGGTGGTATGCCTCAAGCAGTTGATGCTTTTGTTAATAAAAAGTCGTTTGAAGAAATTGATATTATAAAAAAAGACATTATTAATCTTTACGAAAACGATTTACGAAAAATTGATAAAACTGGTCGTTTGTCAAAAATGTATGAATCTATACCTGCACAACTTTTAGCAAAAAAGAATAAATTTTCATTCGGTTTTGGTCTTAAAAAGAAAAATCGAAAAGATGACGAAAGATTATTTGATTTAATAGATTCAAAGATAATAAACTGTTGCTATTGTTTAAATGATATTTCCCCTTCACTTGGTTTACATGCAAATCTTAATAAATTCAAACTATATGTCGGAGACACTGGGCTCTTTGTAACAATGCTTTTTAATGATGGTAATAAACAACACGAAGATATATATAAAAAACTTTTAAGTAATAAATTGGAATTAAATCTAGGATATCTTTACGAAAATGCGGTTGCACAAATGCTTGTTGTAGCAGGTAAAAAGCTGTATTATTTCGATTTCAATGATAGTAATTCGCCTCATAAAAAATATAAAATCGATTTTATAATAAATAAGAAAAACAAAACTATCCCAATTGAGGTCAAATCAAATAAAATAAATAGTCACATATCAATTGACAATTTTGGAAAAAAATATTCAAACTTTGTTTCTCAGAAATATTTAGTTTCGAGCAAAGATTTTTTCGAAAATGAAAACCTTGTAAATATTCCATATTATTTGTTCCCTTCATATTTAGAATAACATCTAAAACGATAACAATGTTGTTAAAATGTATTGAAGAATTATGCCATTTCTAGTAATATTCTATATCATATGAATACATTATTATTCTCTGACTCATCAACTGATCCTCTGAGTAATTCTACACAAATAACAGTATTTGGCATGCCTATATGGTTATGCTGGGTAGTAATTGGAATATTGCTTTTAGTAAGTGGATTATTTTCTGCTTCTGAAAATGCTTTTTCAAATTGCAACAAATATCACTTTAAAGTAAAAGCAGATCAAGGCAGCATAACATCGAAAATTATCGTTAGATTAACAGAAAAATTCGAAGACACACTCGTAAGCGTTCTTGTCGCAAACAACATTGTTCAAACATTGATGTCATTTATATCCGCAACACTGTTCTACTACATTGTTCAAGGCACAGGTTTGGCGAATTATGAGGCTATTATATCAACAATTGTGATGGCTTTCTTAGTCTACATTGTCTCAGATACTGTTCCAAAAATACTCTCAAAAGCTCTTCCAAATAGAATGGTAATATTACTTGCTTGGCCTGATTTTATTATTTCTATACTTTTATATCCTCTTATATTGGTCTTTAGGCTTATCTTAAAAGCGGTTCATAAAATATTTAAAATCAAAGATGAAAACATGCTTACAAGAGAAGACTTCATCGAAAAAGCAGATGAAGCTATTAGTGATGAAGATGTAAATAACGAAACTGAACAATTATTTGAGCCAAATGAAATGAACATGATCAAAAGAGCGTTTAGTTTCGACACAATTGAAACAAGTCATATTTTTGTTCCACTTGATAAAATCGAAATGATCGATATTGAAGGTTTAACCATTAAAGACTTAAACAATATCATTATGAAATCAAATCGTTCACGCTTTCCTATTTATGAAAACGATAGGAAAAATATTGTAGGTATTTTAAGCGTTAATAATTACTTTAAAGAATACGCGGAAGATCCTCATTTAGATGTTAGAAGTATTATAAATCAACCTTTATTTGTTTTAGATACCATGAAAGTTGATGATGTCTTTGAAGAAATTAATAAAGAAAAAGTTCATATGGCTATCGTAAAAAATAAGAATGACGAAATTATCGGCATGGTCACTATGGAAGATATTTTAGACGAACTTGTCGATGACAAGGATAGAACAAAGAAAGCTGAGGTAAATAAATAATGATTGCGGTCTATATTATTGCCTTAGTTATTATGATTTTCCTAAGTATGTTCTTTTCAAGCTCGGATATGGCTTACGGAAGTGCATCGCTTAATAGGCTTGAAAAGAAAGTAGAAGAAGATCCTAAATCAAAAACAAAAAAACGTGCGCTTAAACTCGCTAAAAACTATGATAAAACAATATCAACGATTTTATTGTTCAATGACACAGTTAATGCCGCACTTGACTCAGTATCAACATTATTAGGTATTACTTTTGCCACCACAATACTCGGCATGGCCGGCAACGATCCAATGATTGAAACAGTGGGTTTTATATTTTCAATGGTGATTTTAGTGATAAAAATTATTTTTGGCGAAATTATTGCTAAATCTGTTGGCAAAATCAAGAATTATACATTTGTTAATCTTTATTCTTTAATCATTCAAATATGTTATTACACCACTCTTCCTATCACCTTCCTCGTTGGAGGCTTTGGACAAATCATTACTTGGCCTATTAGAAAAGGAATTAAAGATATCGAAGTAAAAGATGATGAATTACATGAAATGATTGATGAAGCGGAAGAAGAAGGAATAGTTGACGAAGAAAAAGCGGATTTAATTAGAGGAACGATTGATTATGCATCCACTGAGGCATATGAAATAATGACACCACGAGCAAAAATATTTGCCGTTGAAAAAACAGATAAATTGGATGATATATTGAAAAATCCTAAAACATTTACATTTTCTCGTATTATTGTTTTTGATGATAGTATTGATAATATTATCGGATTTGTTAGAAGTAAAAATTTAATAAAAATGAAACTAGAAGACAAAAGCCAAGATATATCGTCGATTATTGAACAAATATCTTTCTTCCCACGTACCACTGAAATTAACGACATATTGAAATATTTTAGAAATAACAAAACACATATGAGCGTTATTCTCGATGAATATGGGGGAACAGAAGGAATTATCACCCGTGAGGACATTCTTGAAGAGATTGTTGGTGAAATTTGGGATGAAACAGACGATCCAAATGAACCTGTTGTTGAAAGAGACGATGGGTCTTACATAATTGATGGAGGAATGAATCTCGAAGACTTCTGCGATTTATTCAATATCGATTTTGACGAGATAGAAACTGAATATGTCACTATCGGAGGTTTTATTATTGAATTGCTGGATGATAGATTCGCTAATGTGGGTGAAGAAGTTGAATATAAAAATCTTTTAATAAAAGTCATTGCTGTTGGAAAGCACCACACAGTTAAAAAATTGCTTGTTACACCAATTAAAGAAGAATAAGCGTTATTCAAAGTCGTTCGCTTTCAAAAAGTTTTTCAACGATATATGTTTAACAAGACTTGTAGAATAATCAACATCGTCCATCGAAATAATTATTTTATTAACAGAATAATCTAAATTTTTAAAAGCACTAAACTCTCTTTCGTATGTCTTCTCATTCACAAGACTATATGCAACTTGGATAAAATATTCTTTTCCGTTTTTTATAGCATAAAAATCAATTTCTTTAGTGCCATTATTAAAAACATTTATTTTGTATCCGCGGTAAATTAGCTCGTTGTAAACAATATTTTCAAGATTATGTTCAAGATCATATCTCCCATCAATAACGTTTAGCGAATTAAAACAAACATCTTCATCGTAAACTTTATAATAATAAGACAATTCTTTTTTTGTTTTTGATGAATATTGTGGTATTTCATCAATAATGTAAGCTTCTTTTAAGTACTCAATGTATTTTAAGACAGTATTTAAAGAAATACTTTCGCATTCATTTTTAATATGTTTTTGAATGTTTCTTGATGATATTATTCTAGAATTACTTCTTAAAATAAATTGTACAATTTTCCTAAAAACAACTTCTTTCTTTATTTTATATCTTTTCATTAAATCGTTATAAACAATAGTGCCCATTAAATCAAATAAATAATCTTTTTGCGCATCTAATGACTCATATTGAAACCTTCCTGGAAAACCGCCCCAAATAAGATAATCAGTTATTGTTGCTTCTTTCTTTGATTCTTCAAGCAATTGAACAATTTCATTATATATAAAAGGTCTGATTTGAATATTTATAAATCTACCGCTTAAAAGCGAGAGAATTTCTCGTGATAAAAGCTTAGAATTACTACCAGTAATAAAAATTGAATTATTATCCAATCTTAAATCTTTAACAGCAATTTGCCAGTTATCTACTTCCTGAATTTCATCAAGAAAAATATAGCATTTACCATCTTTTTTGTTTTCATTTATATATTTTATTAAACCAGCTGAATTGTTTACTTTTAAAAGGTCTGATGTTTTTTCGAAATTCAAATAAATAATGTTGTTTGATTCTTTCTTAATTTCGCTCATTACTTGATTTAAAACAGCTGATTTTCCGCATCTTCTAATACCAGTTATCACTTTAACTAAATCAGAATTATAAAATGGCCTTATTTTTTAAATATTGTTCACGTATTAGCATAAAAACTTCCTGATTAAATTATAAAACACACAAAATTTAAAATTAATAAAACTGTTCACTATTACTGAACACTTTTGTGGACAAAAAGAAAAACTGATACAACGTATCAGTGAAAATCAATATGGTGGATCTAACCGGGATCGAACCGGCTACCTCCTCGTTGCGAACGAGGCGCTCTCCCAGATGAGCTATAGACCCAGTGCATATTATTTTAATAATAAAAACACTCTTTTTTCAAGGTTATGTTGATATATGGTTTTAATAATTTTCAAAAACTGCACTTCCTGCTACTTTATTATAACTAATAGTTACTCTTCTTTTATTTAAATCATTGCTTTTGTCTGTCGTTTCAATACCAAGCCAAACAGAAATGTAATCTTCACCACTATCATAGCTAACATTATATAAAAGTGATGTTGGGCCCATATGTCCATTTACAGTTGAACCTCCTATTGATGTTGGGTCAGATTGAGATAATAGGCTATTATGCCATTCAATTACATAATTATTATAATCAATAGTTGTATTCACTATTTTTCCGTCTTTTCTTTCTTGGACGATTAAATTACACCTCCATTGTCCTTTTGATAAACCTGCAATTTCATTTTCAGGATCTTCTTGTTGTAGATACTTAAATTCAAAATAAGTTTTTTCGTTAAAAACATCATTGTCTTCTTTTGTGCAAGATTTTAATTTATATATCCCTTCAACTAATCCATAAGGATTTTCCGTCTTTGAAGGATAGGTGCAAGAACTAAGAAAAGCACATAACAAAGTTATTGGTATAATGTTCATTTTTTTCATAAAATTTCTCCTCAATATTGTAGTGGATATCCACATCCACAATAGATATTATTAGTTTTTAAATCTATAAAATAACCTTTATGTACATGTGGGGATTTATTATAAATCGCCAACACGCCGCCTTGCTGAAACATTCCTAATTCAGACATAATAACTTGATTATAATTTGGCCACCCATAATGGCATAATAGTTTTCCGTTATTAAAATAACCATAAACTACGATGGCATGATTGCCGCGTTGCGATGGATTGTCATCATTAAACATTGGCATGTTGCCAAAATAAATAGCAGGAACCCCATCTTTAATCGGGTCCTTAATTGTTGCAAATTTCCAAACAAAATCATAAATTTCATATTGTTTGTCTTTTCCAGACATAAATGAATTTATTGCACTATGAATAACAGAAGGCGTCGAACTACCAATGTCGTTTCCCCACATGTCTTTAGGGAATGAATCAAGTAAAGAAGGGACATTGGACCACATATTATTATTAAGTTCTTCAAAATGTTCACATAAATAAGTTGAAGATTGAGCTAAACTGAAATATCCAGAACTTATAAAAATTTCATGATAGGCCAATAACATTGATGCTGCAACATAACCACAATACCCATCCTTATTCTCTGGGAAATTATTTTTGTTAAGTTTAAAATACCAACTATAAGGAACTTCTACATCGGCTTTAACAATTTGTCCATCGACTTTTCCTTCTTGGTCTTCAATCGACATCAATTCATTGTTAAATGTTTCTTTATCAATTTTTGCTTTTTGTGAATAAGCTAATGAGAAAGCGCGAAAATATTCAATTTCATAATTATTGATTTCTCTCATATAAATATAATGTTGTATTTTATTGTTTTTTTCTAAATAAAACCCATTCCAAGGAACGTAATAAATGATTTTCTGATTGGCAAATTCGTTTTGCGCATCTAATGAGATCTCAACAATATCATTGATCTGATTATTCAAAACAGCATATCCTTTATTTTTGAAAGTAACCAAAAAATAACTATTTTCTGCAAAATCAAATATCGTTTTACTATTTTTAACGATCAAAATTTCTTTCGAATACTTTTGCACCTCTTCAAGAATAATGCTTATTTTTTCTTGTTTTTCTTCATAATTTATCTTCTCAGCAAAAACATTAATGATGTTGTTGCGCATAATTGGCAAAATACCAACAATGCATGAACCTATAACAAATATCTTTTGTTTCATAATTTTGTTCCTTTCATTAAATAAATACGGACAAATTTAAAAAAACCACAATTTATATAGCAAAAATAACAATATATTCATATTTGGGCTCAAAAGACAATGTATATGAATCACGTTCTTTCGAATATTCTAATGATGATTCATATTTATGCTCTTTGCCGACAAAGATTAATTCAATCTTGTGCTGATTCACATAAAAGACATTGCAAATGCTATAATTTTCAAATTTTCCATAAAATGCAAAATGAACATCATTGATTTGTATGTCGTCATTATTAATTTTCCCTTTTTGCACAATAATAAAATCATTGTAATCGCAATTAAGATCATCAATCGGCATTCCGCTACTATTTTTAAATCCATATTTTCCGAAGCCAAAATCAGCATTTGAAATATTGTTTATTTGGCTTGTTCCACTGTAACGAAGGTTTGAAAAGTATATTACACAAATAGATGGAATTATTATGAATAAACTACACAAGGATATTGAAAATGTTATTAAAAATTTCTTTAGTAATTTATTTTTATTTTGATTGTTGTTTTTTTTAATTGATATTTTTGATGAAAAATCATTAAAGGAAAGATTGCTCTTTGGCAATTCTTTATCAATTAAGTAATTAATTTTTTTCTCTTCTTTATTCATAATCGTTCGTAAACTGCTTTTTAAGTTTTTTCAAAATTCTTCTATATCTAGCAGAAATTGTTTTTTCTTTAATATTTAACATTTTTGCTATTTCTTTCAATGTAAGGCCATATTCAATGTGCATGACAATTAATCCCTTTTCCTCCTTAGTAAGTTTTTCGAGACATTTCAAATAATCAAACCCATCTATAATTTGTTTTATTGCCTTATTATCATTTCGAATTATATTCTCATCAAAGCAATGATTATTATTCTTCTTTTCTATGATTCTCCAAGAGATTCTTGTTGCACTTTTAACTAAATAAAATTTAATAGATTTAAAATCAATATTATATATATTATTCATAAAAGAAAGAAAAGTTTCTATCGTTGCATCATTAGAATCTTCTTCATTTTGCAGTATTTGATAACATATAAAATAAATCAAATTCTTATATTCATTAAAAATTTCTTCAAAAACTAAATTAATTGCTAAAATATCGCCGGTCGCTAAAACTTTTTTAATTTTGTTTTCTAATGTCATATGACAATAATTATTTTACTAATTTATTTTAATTATTTAAAGAATTACCGTCTATCTAACTAATTAACTAAAAAATATAAAACAAAAATCAAGTCTATTAAAAAAATATTTATTAAGTAAAATCAATAATATGAAAACCGTCGTTGCAGTCATTGACATGAAAGCTTTCTATTCCTTCTTCGAATGTGTGGAAAGGGGACTAGATCCTTTTAAAACTCCGTTAGTGGTATGCGATACATCAAGAGGAGAAGGAACAATTGTTCTTTCAGTTACACCATTTTTAAAAAATATGGGTATACCATCAAGATGTAGAAAAAGAGAACTTCCAAATATTCCCAATATGATATATGCCGTTCCTCAAATGAAAAAATACATCGAAAAAAGTGCAGAAATTGTATCAATCATATTAGATTTTGTTGGTAGCGATGACATTCATGTATATTCAATCGATGAATTGTTTGTTAATCTTGGCCCTTATTTAAAAATGTATGAAAAAACACCAAAACAATTAACAAAAATGATGTTAGACACAATATATGCAAAAACAAAATTAGTAGCCACAGCAGGAATTGGTGAAAATATGCTTATGGCCAAATTAGCGCTCGACTTAGACGGAAAGAAAAAACCTCCATATATCGCTGAATGGACTCAAAAAGATATTAAAGAAAAATTATGGAAAGTAAAACCTCTTTCTAAAATGTGGGGAATATCTATAGGATATGAAAGAAGGCTGAACGCAATGGGGATATATTCTGTAGGTGATTTGGCTAATTCGCCAAAAGAATTATTAATTGAAAAATTTGGGGTCTTAGGCGAACAATTATATGAACACGCAAACGGGATTGATAACACAAATATTCGAGAAAAGTATGTTCCTAATGAAACAAGCTTTTCGCTTGGTCAAGTTCTTCATGAAAACTACACCAAAGATGAAGCAGAAATGCTTATAAAAGAAATGAACGACGATTTATCAACAAGGTTAAGAAATCATAAATTAAAAGCATCAACAGTTTTTATTGGAATTGGCTACGACTACGAAGATAAAGAAGGTGGCTTTTCTCATAGTATAAAATTAAATTTCCCAACTGATGATAGCGAAATATTTTTGAAAGAATTTTTAAGAATATTTAGAAAATATATTGGTCACCACTTCACAAGAAGAATTTATATTTCTTATGGCGGGCTTATAAAAACTGATTATGATCAATTGTCACTCTTCGAAGATGAAAATGATTTAAAAGAAAGAAAAGAACTTCAGAAAACAATTGATAATATTAAAAACAAATTTGGCGATAACAGCGTACTTCGCACCTCTTCATTGCTTAAAAAATCTACCGCCAAAGAAAGACACAACCAAATTGGAGGTCATAAAAAATGAGTGGTCGCGGGATGAAAAAATGGGCGCCTTATTCTTCATTAATTGAACAATCGACATGTTTAGAAAAAATGCGATATGAAAAAAATAAAATTGAAAAACCAAAAATTTCTAGCGAAGAAGCCGAAACAATCAATTCAATTTTGATTTCATATAATAAAGAAGAAGTTATAATCACTTATTTTTATGATGGTTATATTTATAAATTATCTACCTTTATTAAAAGAATTGATGTCCTTAATAAAATGATAATTTTAGAAACAGGAAAAATCCCTTTTTCTGCACTAATTAAAATTGAATACAAAAATTCCAATAAATTTGATTTTTAATTAGTTAATATTATGTATTAATGTGGGGGCATTCTTTTACCCCCTTATAAGATTGCCTCTACATTGATGCATACAATTAATTCAAAAAAGAATATAATTCCCTAGAGGGGAAAGGGAAAAATGAGGGAGAAACTTGAGAAAAACATTATTGATCTTCAAAACGGCAATGTTAATAGTTTAGGAACAATTTACGATTTAACAAGCAAAGGTGTTTTCACTTTCGTTCTTCCTATTGTCAAAGACTATTCTTTAGCAGAAGACGTTATGCAGCAAACATATATTAAAATATATGAAAACATTAACGCTTATAAAAAAGGGACAAATGCTAGAAATTGGATATTAACAATTGCTAAGAATATCGCTATTAACGAATTTAATAAAAATAAGAAAGTTGTTAATTGTTCGTTCAATGATGATGATTATGTCCCTGATGGAATGTGTTCATTAGACGAAAGCAAAGATACTCCAATAATCAAATTAGCTAACGAAATTCTCTCACCAGAAGACTTTAGGATCGTCATCATGCATATCGTCGGTGAATATAAGCACCGTGAAATTGCCGAGATACTAAATATTCCACTAGGAACAGTTACATGGAAATACAATAACGCATTAGATAAATTAAGAAAAGAAATAGAAAAAAGAGAAAAAGATGAAGAAAAAAGACTTGGAGAACTTAATTAAGAAAGAAGGAAAATGCTTCGTATTTGATAACAAATATGAAATTTTTAGTCAACTCGGAATTAAGAACGATGAGTTATATTCATTAACCGAAAATAGACAAGTTGTTAATAAAATATCAAAGGAAAGTGATAGTTTTGTTCCTGATGTCAAAAACAAAATCTATTCTTCATTAAATATTAAAAACAAGAAAGATACATTCTGGTCATTTATTAAAAAACCATCTTTCTATGGACCGACATTATCACTATGTTTGTGTGCAGTTATATGTGGTTCAATTTTCATTAATAGAAAAATGAATGAAGTAACCACTGATACAACTATTGCACCACTTCAATCAAATACTGTTGATTTGAAAATCACATCCGCTAGTAAGAAATATAATCCAGAAGTTCTTTACACAGTAAACACAAATGGAATTGTCGACACTAATAAAATAATTTCTTTAAATGATGCCTCAACAAATATCATCAATCAAATTAATAGCACAAATCAAACTACAGAAGATTTTGTTCTTAGTTATTTAAACAAAGCTTTAGATTTTGGTTATTTAGAAAGATTAAATATTAATGAATATAATGAAATTTGTATTGACCTTTCTTCTTCGACAGTTGATGAAGAATATACAAAACAATCTTCAGCTAAATTGAATGAATTAATCGACAAGTTTTCCTACGAAAATAAAGTTGTTATTAGGTATTCTTCAAACATCATTAGTGAGGCAGCTAATAATGTAGATTCAGAATTATTGGTTTTAATTAAACAAGCTTACTATATAACAACTAGAGTATTTACAAAAAAAGATGGTACGTCTTCAAAATTCTTTGCGTTTTCAAATAACATCAATGATTGGATTGAAAAATACCAAACTTTTGAAGTTGATGATATGGAAGACTATGTTGAATTCTTAATTGAACTTGAAGATACAATTTCTAGTGAAGAGAAAAGAGAAATCTTTTTAAATGATATTGATAAACTTACTCCATACTTAGAGTTTACAGAAAAATTGTCATTTCATTTCACAAATCTTAAATCAAAATTTAATGAATTTATTGCCTTTGCAAAAGAAAAAGGATTTGCCTTTAAAAATAACTATGAGGATCTTGATTGTGAACCATGGGATTGGTGGGACAGCTACGATTTTGAAGACGATGATCATTTTAATCCACACCACCGTAGATATGAAGACGATTTAGAAAAACAAAATAGAAACTTTGAAGAATTTATACAATATTTAAGTGACTATGTTTTCACATATTCCGATTGTAAAACTGAAAAAGATTTTAGAGTCAAATGGGGTGAAATGATTTCTATTTTAGAGGAGATTTGCGATTATTACGATGAATTTGTCGATGAAATCGATAAAGGATTTGGCGTTATTTTATTAAACGCAAAAACAGGTCATTATTATAATAAAGACGAGCATTTTGATGATAACCGTCATGAGAAGCCATCTGGATGGGATGAGGATTTCGATGATTGGTATGAAGACCGCCACCACCATCACGATTATCATTAAAAAACCGCTCAACACACTCGTGAGCGGTTTTTATTTTGCTAATTGTTTTAATTAGAAAGCCCAATTTCCATCTTTGAAGATTTGAACTTTCTTACCATCTCTAGTATAACCAACGATGCTTAAATCTTTTGAACCAATCATAAAGTCGACATGAATTGAAGCATCATTAATTCCCATTTCCTTAAGTTCTTCTTTTGTGTATTTTTCATAATCTCTTACACAATTTGTAAATCCCATACCTAACGCTAAGTGGCAAGCGGCATTTTCATCATATAAAGTGTTATAGAACAAAATACCAGTGTTATTAATTGGTGAATCATAAGGAACAAGTGCACATTCACCTAAATATCCAGCATTTGGATCCATATTAATCATGTGTTTAAGAAGTTCTTCACCTTTTTCGGCATGAACTTCCACAGCTTTTCCGTTTTCAAATCTTATTGAGAAATTTTCAATTAATTCACCTTGATAAGAAAGTGGTTTTGTTGAATAAACAATACCTTCTGCTTTTCCTTTAGCAGGTGAAGTAAATGCTTCTTCACTTGGAATATTTGGATTAAAGAATATTCCTTTTCCCATTGTTTTTTCACCACCTGCAAGCCAATCAACGTTTGGAAGTAACCAAACCTTAAAATCAGTACCATTTGAACTTGTATAATGGAGATAATCAAGATTTAAGGAATTTAAATATGCTGTTCTTTTTGCTAAATCAGCATTATGTTCTTCCCATGCTTTAATAGGATCATCATTACATCTTGAAGTTTTAAGAATGGCATCCCAAAGAGCCGCAACTGCTTTATTCTTTGGTAACTCTGGGAATACTTTTTTAGCCCATGCAGGAGAAGCAGCACCAGCAATTACCCATTGATACTTATTTTCTCTTAAGTCTCTAAATGGCTTAATAATTGGGAATTGTGCTTGACGAATTTTAGCTACTTTGCCTTGATTAACACCTTTAAGAGCATCAGGGTCGCTTGACTCAATATAAATCATAACTGGAAGTTTATCTGTTAAATATTGTTGTCTTGCAAGTTCAACACTTCCCACTTCAGAAAGTGCTTTTAGGGAAGCTTTTTTATAAGCAACTTTTGATGCTTTATCACTTGCCCAACGAATATTCACTTTGCGCGCTCCAAGTTTGTAGCAATCTTCCATAATGTAACAAACTAATTCTTCTTGATCGACGTTAGCGTATATTTCGACATCTTGTCCTTTTTGGACATTTCCACCAACCTTGGCGATCAAATGAGCGTATTTTTTAAGAACTGATTTTTTCATAATTTTTACCTCGGCCATATTCTAGCATAACAATAAAAAGTAAACTAACAATATTATAAAAAAATCACCTTTCGGTGATTAATTTATGCAACAGATAAGCAACTTATCAAGATGGCTAAGAACATAAATGCGATTACAAATCCAAATGTTAACCATGTGATGATTTTTTCTGAACCGCGTTCTTTTGTTTTAACAAAGATGTTCATTCCACCGCCCGTAATAGCACCGGAGGCACCTTCTGATTTACCACCTTGAAGAAGGGATAAAACGATGATAATGAGTGCAACGACTAAGAATATTATGTCATACCAATTCATAGCTTACTCCTTTCAAGATTGCTTTAATATAATTGCACATATTTTTGTATAAAGCAAATGCTTTATTTATTTATTGAAGCTCTATAGTCTAAAATTATATCTCTTATTTCCGCCGCTCTTTCGAAATCGAATTCTTTTGCAGCATCTTTCATTTCTTTTTCTAGACGTTTAATTTCTCTATTAATTTCAGTAAGTGAAGCGTTTTTAGAAACCTTCTTAATTTTTTCAGCCTCAGTTTCAATGTTTTTAATAGGTGGTCTAATTTCTTTAACAATTGTTTGAGGAACAATACCATTTTCTTCGTTGTATTGTTCTTGGATATGTCTTCTTCGATTTGTTTCATCTATAGCTTGTTTCATTGAATCAGTCATTCTATCAGCGTACATTATAACAAGACCGTTTTTGTTTCTTGCGGCTCTACCAATTACTTGAATTAGTGAAGTTGTTGAACGAAGGAAACCTTCTTTGTCAGCGTCAAGAATTGCAATTAAAGAAACTTCTGGTATATCAAGTCCTTCTCTAAGAAGGTTGATACCCACCAAAACATCATATTTGCCTTTTCTTAACTCGTAAATGATTTCGCTTCTTTCTAAAGTCTTTGTTTCGTTGTGAAGATATGCAACCTTAATACCTTTTTCTTTCAAAAAAGCCGTCAAATCCTCAGCCATTCGAATGGTAATGGTTACAATCATTACTCTCTCATTTCTTTCCATTCTTTGATGAATTTCATATAAAAGATCATCAATTTGTCCTAGGCTTCTTCTTACTTCAATTTTTGGATCAAGAAGGCCTGTTGGACGAATGATTTGTTGAACAAAAGTGTTCCCCGCTTTTTCAAGTTCATATTGTCCAGGGGTGGCCGAAGTGCAGATTACTTGAGGTATCAAAGATTCAAATTCATCAAATTTAAGTGGCCTATTGTCTAATGCACTAGGTAAACGAAATCCATATTCCACCAAAGTTTCTTTTCGACTTCTATCCCCATTGTACATTCCTTTAATCTGAGGAAAAGTAACGTGAGATTCGTCAACAATTAAAAGAAAATCTTTTGGAAAGTAATCCATTAAAGTAAACGGCCTTGAACCAGCTGGTCTTTGGTCAATGTGTCTTGAATAATTTTCAATGCCTGGGCACATTCCAAATTCAAGCATGCTGTCCATATCTTGCTTTGTTCGCATTTCAAGTCTTTCTGCTTCAAGCAATTTATTGTTATCTTTGAAATATTGAAGTCTCTCTTTTAGTTCTTCAGATATTGTTTCTACAGCCTTTTTAATTCTTGCACTTGTAGATGCATGATCATAAGCAGGAAAAAATGGAAATGTTTTAAATTGGCATTTTACTTCGCCTGTTAACGCATCTACTTGAGCAATGCTTTCAATTTCATCACCAAATGTATCTATGCGAATAACATATTCTTTTGTATGAGGAGGAGCTACCTCGATAACATCTCCTCTAACTCTAAAAGTTCCTGGTTTCAAATCAATATTATTTCTTTCATATTGAGCATCTATTAATTTAGAAAAGAATTTTTCTCTATCAAGATCTTCCCCGACACGGATCTCAAATGCAAGATTTTTATATTCATCAGGATCAGTTAAACCATATATTGATGCAACACTCGCAACGATAATTGTGTCTTTTCTTTCAAGAATTGAATTAATAGCACTTGTTCTAAGCATTTCTATTTCTTCATTCATGACAGCGTTTTTATCAATATAAGTATCCGATTTTGGCAAATACGCTTCCGGTTGATAAAAATCGAAATTTGAAACAAAATATTCAACCCTGTTATTTGGAAAAATCTCTTTAAATTCCTCATATAATTGCCCGGCAAGGGTTTTATTATGAACAATAACTAATGTTGGTTTTTGAACTCTTTCAATTACATTTGAAACAGTAAAAGTTTTGCCAGTTCCAGTCGCGCCTAAAAGAACTTGAAATTTCTTACCATTATTAATTCCATCTACAAGTTCTTTAATCGCCTCTGGCTGATCGCCTGTTGGCTTATATTTTGAAACTATTTTAAATAATTTTTCTTCCATTATCTTAATTCAGTGTTTCTCGCAAGCATATCAAGATATGCATTAATAAATCCATCAATGTTCCCATCCATGACTGCATCTACATCGCTTTCAGAATAATTTGTGCGATTATCTTTAACCATCGTGTAAGGACAAAATACATAAGAACGTATTTGGCTGCCCCATTCAATATCTTTTTGTTCTCCAACAATATTTTTAAGAGCGTTTTGTTTCTTTTCCATTTCAATTTGATAAAGTTTGCTCTTAAGCATATTCATTGCCATTTCTTTATTCAAAAGTTGACTTCTTTCGACTTGGCATGAAACAACAATACCAGTTGGAATATGTAATATTCTAACTGCAGTTTCTACTTTATTAACATTTTGCCCACCTGCACCACCAGAACGATATGTATCAACACGAATATCTTTATCTTCAATTTTAATATCAATATTTCCTTCGAATTGAGGAACAACATTAATAGACGCAAAAGATGTGTGTCTTCTCTTATTAGCGTCAAACGGTGAAATTCTTACTAATCTATGAACACCTTTTTCACTTTTTAAAAGTCCGTATGCATTTTTGCCTTTGATAGATAAAGTCATCGATTTAATTCCAGCTTCTTCTCCAGGTTGAAAATCGATAACAGCATATTTCATATGATGTCTTTCGCACCATCGAGTATACATTCTAGCAAGCATATCTGCCCAATCTTGAGCTTCAGTTCCGCCGGCACCACTATGAATTTCTAAAATAACATTTAATTTATCAAATTCACCTTTGAAATGTAATTTCTGTCTAAATTCTTTTATTTCTTTTCTTAAATCAACAATCATTTCATCAATGAAGTTTTTAGTATCTTCATCATCGTTAGTTGTTGCAAATAAAAGATCTTTTATATCGTTAAATGATTTTTCAATTTTTAAATAAGTATCTCTCTCATCCTTGACATCATTAAATTCGTCAATTACTTCAAGAGCGTGCTTTTGATCGCCCCAAAAATTCTCTTTGTTTTGTTCTTTTTCTAGTTCATCAATTTTTTTGTTTAAAAAAGCGAGGTCAAAGAGAATCACCGAGTCTATAGTATTGCTCAGTTATATCATTAAATTCTAACTTGAGTTCTTGTAGCTCTTTCATTATTCCTTATCCTTACTATCAACATCAGTCACATTCTCATTATTTGGTTTTTGAGAATTATTTGCCTCTACTGGTTTTCGAATTTGAACGACCACATTTAAGAATTTAAATGCGGCATCAAGAGAAATATTTTCTAAGCATTCTCTGAAAAGTTGTTGGCCTTCATTAACATAATCTTGTAATGGGTTAACATTTCCATAAGATCTTAAATGGATACCTTCACGAAGTCTAGCCATAGTATCGATTTGTTTTGTCCAGTTTTGATCAATTGTTTGAAGGGCAATTTCTCTTTCGACTTGGTTAGCAATATCACTAGGCCATTGTTTGCGTCTTAATTGATAAATATCATATAAAGTATCGCCTAAATCTTGTCCAGCTTCTTCTACTGGTGATTCATCATACGCTGAAACTTTAAAGCTTCCTTCAGGCATAAATTTCGGCTCAAGCAATAAACGAAGTTGTTCGCCATCAATTAAGCCATCTTTGCTGTCACTTGGAACTGATTTATGAGCAAGAACAAGTCCAGCTGTAGAGAAAAATTCACTAATTAAATCATCGATGTTATCCGCGAACATAATAGCGTCGCGTTTTTCATATATGGCTTTTCTTTGTCTAGAAATAACATCATCATAGTCGAGAAGATTTTTACGTATATCAAAGTTTTGACCTTCAATTTGTTTTTGAGCATTAGTAATAACACTACTAAACATTTTAGATTCAAGAGGTCCTTCTCCAAATGATTCAATTCTCTTTTGAACGCTTTCTGAAGCAAATCTTCTTAAAAGGTCATCATCAAATGAAATATAGAAGCGTGAAAATCCTGGATCACCTTGACGACCACTACGACCACGTAATTGGTTATCAATACGGCGTGATTCATGGCGTTCTGTTCCAAAAACACAAAGTCCTCCTAAAGCACGAACTTCATCGTTGATTTTGATATCAGTTCCACGACCAGCCATGTTTGTGGCGATTGTAATTGCACCTTTTTCACCAGCGTGAGATATAATTTCAGCTTCACGAGCATGGTTTTTAGCATTTAAAACTTCATGTTTTAGTCCTTTGCTATTTAGCAAATTAGATACTTCTTCGGATGATTCAACACTAACAGTACCGATAAGAATTGGTTGTCCTTTTTCGTGTCTTTCTTTAACTTCCTCGACCAACGCTGCAAGTTTCTCATTCTTATGAGCATAAATATAATCTAATGCATCAATTCTTTGCACAGGCTTATTTGTTGGAATTTGAACAACACGCATGTTATAAATCTTTTGGAATTCTTCTTCTTCCGTTTTAGCGGTACCAGTCATACCAGACATTTTTGTAAAAAGTCGGAAAAAGTTTTGATATGTGATTGTAGCAAGTGTAACTGTCTCTTGCTTAATTTCAACACCTTCTTTAGCTTGAATAGCTTGTTGAAGACCATCAGAATATTCACGGCCCTTCAAAATACGTCCTGTAAATTGATCAATAAGTTGAATTGTATGGTCAGCATCAACCATGTATTCAACATCTCTTGCCATAATATAGTTAGCTTTAAGAGCTTGATAAATTCTATGAACTAAATCTTGATGTTCAGGGTCATAAAGATTTCTAATACCAAACATTCTTTCTGCTTTTAAGCTTCCTTCTTCGGTTAAGCTTGCAGTTTTATCTTTAATATCGATATCAAAATCTTTATCTTTTTTAAGAGTTTTTACGAATCTATCCGCAACTGTATATTGAGAAGCAGTAGCTTTTGCTCCGCCAGAAATAATTAATGGTGTTCTTGATTCATCAATTAAAATTGAATCAGCTTCATCAATAACGGCATAATTAAGTCCGCGTAAAACGCGTGCATTAGGTGACTTAGTCATATTATCACGTAAATAATCAAAGCCAAGTTCAGAGTTTGTTGTATAAGTAATATCACATAAATGTGCTTGTTTCTTTTGTTGAGGAGTGAGCTCTCTTAAATTGCAACCAACAGTTAAACCTAAGAAACGATATACTTGTCCCATCCAATCCGCATCACGCGATGCAAGATATTCGTTAACCGTAACAACATAGGCACCTTTTCCTGCAAGAGCATTTAGATAAATTGACATTGTCGCGGTAAGAGTTTTACCTTCACCTGTTTTCATTTCGGCAACATCGCCATCATGCATAACCAAGGAACCAATAATTTGAACTTTGAATGGAAATTGATGAAGTGTTCTCCATGCTGCTTCACGAGCAACGGCAAATGCTTCATATTTAATTTGATCAAGTGTGGCACCATCAGCTAATAATTGTTTAAAGTATGGAGTTTTTGCTCTTAATTCTTCATCACTTAAAGCACGCATTTCTTTTTCATATGCAATAACTTTGTCTGCTTCACGTTCATATTTTTTTAATACACGAGCATCGACTCTAAATAGTTTTTCAATAAAATTGGCCATAATTTACTCCCAATAATAACTTTGATATTTTAGCATTTATTAAATGCTTAAACAATAAGGACAGTCCCAAACTTTATCACTGTTCACTAAAAAAATAAACACAGTGTATTAGTTACTTGCGTTGCAATTATTTTTTTGAGTTTTATTTCCCCATTTATTTGAATCAAAAAAATCTAAAAATTAAAAACATTTCATTCAAAATGAGTAGTAATCCCGGAAAATTGTGGATACGTTTCATTTTTGATTCTCCGTAAAATAATAATCAATGCAAAATTTACCAAAACTTAAGAAGATATAATATTTCTATTACTCCTTCACAATTAATTTTATAAATAAAGAGGAGCGTAGTAACTGCTTAACTATGATTCATCATGATGAACAAAGTTAGTCAAGTTTTTTGACATTATATATGATAATTGTAAAGAATATCTTGTCTAAGTATTATGATGTTTTTGTTTTGGCTGAGCTGTTTTGCTAAGTACGAGAACCTTAAGTTTTTTAGGATGAAATTCATTAACTAAATTAATCATTGTTCTAATTGTCGATCCACTTGTGAAAACATCATCAACTAATAGAATATTTTTTCCTTTTAAATAAGCACCATCATGAATTTTAATAATGTTTTTTATATTTTTTCTCTCAGAAAAACTTAAACTAGATTGTTTCATGTCTTTTTCTTTAAAAAAACAACTAACTATAGGCATATTTAAGTTCTTGAAAATTGTTATAACATGATTAAAACCTCTTTTTTCATCATGAGAAATATGTGAAGGTGCAGGAACTAAAATATAATTTTTAAACTTTATCTTAATATAATCTAAATAGTTTTCTAAAAATATTGATGATAATTCGATATCATAACAGCCTTTAAATTGATACAAACACTGTTGAAACATTTCATTATATTCATATAAAACAAGTAAACTACATCCTTCAAAATTATATTGCTTAAATATTGGATGAAATTTGGAAAAGCATTCTTCACAAATGGTGGGTTTATTTTTTAGCAAAGAATGAAAAGATTGGCATCCAAACTCTTTAAAACATATTTTGCAAATATTTGTTTTTGCTAATAATGGTTCGCCTAGCTTCTTCCATGCTTGAGCTAATCGAGTCCGCAAGAAAGATAATTTCTCCTTCACTAGCGTCATATTTTCTTCCTACTCTCCCTGATATTTGAATAAGTGTTTTTGTGTCATAAAGCGAAAAGTCGGCACGATAAACCAACACTTGCAAGTTTTTCACAGTTACACCTCTTTCTAAAACAGATGTAGTCACTAAGAACATATATTTTTTCTTTTTGAAATCCTCAATAATTTGTTTTCTATCTTCTTTTTTGGAATGGACAACATTACCATTCTTAAAAAATGATTTAATGAAATCAAATATGGCCTCCGCCATATAGATAGTTGGAGCAAAAATAAAAACTTGTTTATTATCTTTGATATGTTTCTTCAAAAAACTTAGAATATATAGTCTTTTAATTTCAGAAGGTCTAATGACAATTTTAGGAACAGGTATTTCTTTATGATGGAATCTCACATTAAGTTCTAGTATTTCGTGATTGTCTTTTGAAAATTCATTTAATATCTCGAAACTTGGGGTTGCACTCATTAAAATTGCAACACCCTTTTTGCTTTTCGCATACATTACATTTAAAAGTGAATTGTTAATAAATGGAAAAGCATCGATTTCATCTAAAATAATCAAGTCAAAATAATTGTTATATCTAAATAATTGATGCGTAGTGCAAATTACTATATCGCCACTTAAAATCGTGGTATTTCCGCCATAAACTGAGACAATTTTATTATTTGGAAAAGCATTTTTTATTCTTTCTTCAAGTTCGATAACAACATCTTTTCTTGGAATTGCAAAACATATAGATAGTTTCCTTTTTAAAGCATATTCAATAACACCATAAACAAGTTCTGTTTTACCGGCACCACACACTGCGTTTATCAATGTGTCGTAACCTCTTTTGAAGTTAAAAATTAATCTCTCAGAAATTTCTTTTTGTTCTTTGCTTAAATCATATTTCAAAGACAATATCGCTTCGCCGCCACTATAAGAATAATCAGGCGCATTTTCTCCTCGTAAAGAAATACAAAATCTGCAATAAGGAAAACCATTTTTATATCCAATATATTTTGGATCACGATTTCCGCATCTTGGGCAAACAAAATCTTCCATCAATATCTTATTTGATGAAATATGAAAAATTATTCATTTTTTGTTTTTTGTTATAAGAATATTTATTCGATTTCGTTAACTCTTCTTAAATGTCTTCCGCCTTCGAATTCAGTATTTAGAAAAATATCAATTCTATGAAGAACATCTTTTAGATCCATAAAACTTGCACCGAAAGCAATCATGTTAGCGTTGTTATGTTGTTTTATTAAACGCGCAACATCGTCATTGTAGCCAATACCGCACCTAATACCTTTGACTTTGTTAGCGGTAATCATAATTCCTTCTCCGCTTGAACAAACTAAAATTCCGTAATCAGCTTCGCCATTTGCGACCATTAAAGCCGCTTTTTTTGCAAAAATAGGATAATCACATGATTCTTGCGAATATGTTCCACAATCAATTACTTCAATATTTTTAGCAGCTAAATATTTTTTGATTTCTTCTTTATATAAATAACCAGCGTGGTCTGAACCAATGGAAATTTTCATAACAATTATTCTCCTTTTAATACTTTTTCAATATCTTCTTTAGTAATAATACCTTGTCTTATTAAGTGATATTCTTCATTATCCATTATAACAATCGTTGAAGGCGTTTTGCTTGTAGATTCACCTTCGATAACTGCATCGATTTCATCATTAAATACTTTATAAACATCATTACTATTATTTAGCGGTGGTTCACCAGATTTATTAGCGCTTGGTACAAGGAGCGGTTTTCCAACCTCATTTATTAAATCTTGCACTAATGGTAAATCGGAAATTCTAATACCAACATTTCCTTCTTTTGAAACAACATAATCAGGTAAGTTCTTCTTTGCTTTGCAAATTAATGTAAATTGCCCAGGCATAAATGCTTTAATAAGTTTTTTGGCATTTATAGATAATTCCATATATTTTCCTATATCTTCGATTTTTCCGCACATTAATGTAAATGGTTTTTCAGGAGGTCTTCTTTTTACCTCAATTAGTCTTCGATATGAATCACTATTGTCAAAAACAACACCAAAACCAAAAACTGTTTCAGTAGGAAAAGCAATTAGCCCACCTTCTCTTAATATTTTTGCGGCTTTTTTAATCTCGTTTTGTTTTAAAATTTCCATTTTTATTTTTTCTCCAAAAGAAGCGAAAAAATTCGATCTTTACCATTGATATCTTTTCTAAAAGTATATGTGATATCTACTTCATGTTCTTCTTCATGAATAAGTTTAATCAATTTGTCTTTTAAATCGTAACCAATTTCAAAAACAATAAGCATTTTGTCATTCATGATCTTTATTGCGTCATTAATTATTGAGCGATAGATCGTTAAATTATCGTCGATAAATAATGCATTATGTGGCTCATATAATAATACGGATTTATCTACGTCGTTTTTGTTTAATATATAAGGCGGATTAGCAACTATAACATCGACTTTAATATTATGTTTTATGAAAGGCTTTAACCCATCACCATGGAGCACATAACCATTTACATTATTAAGCGCTAAATTTTCAACTGCTAAATCGCAAGCATCTTGAGAAATATCACTCAAATATAAATATTTAAGAGGAATGTGTTTTGCAAGAGATATACCGATGCATCCTGAGCCACAACAAACGTCCGCTAAAGAGATTTCTTGGTTAGGAAAAGTACTTAATATTTTTCTTAATGCGTATAAAGCGACTTCTTCTGTTTCTTGGCGAGGAATTAATACTCTTGGATCAACCTTAAAATTAGAACCAAAAAACTCGCTGTTGCCAATGATATATTGGATTGGTTCTCCATTTAAAAAACGAGAAAAATCTTTCTTAAATCGTGGTAAATCTTTGATATTTTCATCTTTTTTAAGATAAAATTCACTCATCGAATATAAGTTATTATTTGCGCATAAAAGTATGCGAACATTTATCTCGTCTTTTTTTGGATTTTTTAGCTCTTTGCAAGCTTGTTTATATACTTCAAATAAAGATGGCATTATTTTCCTTGTTCACCAAGCATTTTTTGTTCTTGGTCATAATGAATTAAAGCATCTAATATTTCATCAAGATCGCCTTCCATAACGCGATCTAATTTTTGAATTGTGAACCCAATTCTATGATCGGTAACACGATTTTGAGGATAGTTGTAAGTTCTAATTTTTTCACTTCTTTCCCCTGTTCCGACTTTTAATTTTCTTTCACTTCCAATTTTTGCTTCTTGTTCTTCTTGAAGTTTCGCATATATTTTTGCTCTTAACATTTGAAGACAAATTTCACGGTTTTGAATTTGTGATTTTTCAGTTTGGCATGAAACAATTACTCCTGTAGGAATATGAGTCATGCGAACAGCGGATTCTGTTTTATTAACGTTTTGCCCACCAGCACCTTGGGAACGATAAGTATCAACTTGGATGTCTTCCATTTTTAAATCAACATCGATATCTTCCATTTCAGGCATCACTAAAACTGTAGCGGTTGAAGTATGAATTCTTCCGCTTGCCTCAGTCTTCGGAACACGTTGAACACGATGAGCTCCACTTTCAAATTTAAGTCTTGAATATGCACCTTCACCTTTAATCATAAAAGACACCAAAGAAAATCCACCCGCTTCACAAATGTTTTCTTCAATTATTTGGATTTTCCATCCTTTGTCTTCGGCATATCTAACATACATTCTAAATAAATCGCCAGCAAAAATATTTCCTTCATCTCCGCCTGCAGCACCTCTAATTTCAACAATAATGTTTTTATCATCATTAGGGTCTTTAGGAAGCAAAAGTATTTTTGTTTCTTCTTCTAACTTGACTTCTTCATCGAGCAAGCGCTTATGTTCTTCTCTTCCAAATTGTGATATTTCTTCATCTGAATCATTAATCATAACTTCAGAGTCGGCAAGATCGCTTTTAATTTTCAAATATTTTTCATAATTTGCGACAATTGGTTCTAGATTCGATCTTTCTTTTGACAAATCTTTGAACTTCTTAATATCGCGTGTGATATTCTCATCACATAATTCTTTATCGATTTCATCGAGCCTTAATTTTGTTACTTCAAGGCGTTTTAACATTGTATCTTCCATAAGTGCCGAAATTATAACATATTAATCATTTATATTAAAGAGAGTAGTCCTAAAATTAAATTTATTTAAAATGTGGTTTTATGCTTTTATGTATTCTATAAAAATAGTATAATTTCAATCGGTAAATATTTATGGCATACAAAGCGTTATATAGAACTTATAGACCTCAAACTTTTGAAGAAGTAGCGGGTCAACAACACATCGTTAAAACTTTAAAAAATGCACTCGCAAATAATAAAATTGCACACGCTTATCTTTTCTGTGGACCAAGAGGAACTGGAAAAACAACGATGGCAAAATTATTTGCTAAAGCTTTGAATTGCGAAGAAGGTCAAGGCCATCAATGCAACAAATGTTCAAATTGTGTAGAAATTACTCAAGGCACTCATCCTGACGTTATTGAAATCGATGCCGCAAGCAATAATGGCGTTGAACAGGTTCGTGATTTAATCGATAAAGTTAACTATCTACCTCTAAAAGGAAAATATAAAGTATATATTATTGATGAAGTTCATATGATGACAACAAACGCATTTAATGCGTTGTTAAAAACCTTAGAAGAACCACCTGCTCATGTTGTATTTATCTTAGCAACAACTGAACCACACAACATTCTTCCTACTATTATTTCCCGCTGCCAAAGATATGATTTCACAAAAGTTAGCGACGCTGATATTTATGCAAGACTTTCAGAAATACTTGATAAAGAAGGAATCACTTATGACAAAAAAGGTGTCGACGCTATAATCTCGTTAGCCGATGGCGGAGTTCGTGACGCTTTGTCAATTCTTGATCAGGTTCTCGCTTATAGCGGCACAACTTTGAAGGAAGAAGATGTAAATACTTTATTTGGCTTAACTTCTAATAAAGAAAAAATATCTTTTCTAAAAGCTATTTACAATGGAGATGTATCAACATGCTTAAATAGAATCAATTCATACTCGGAAGGTGGAATTGATTTAAAAAGATTAACAAATGATTTATTAGAAATTTTAAAAGATGTTCTAATTATCAAAAAAAC
>DNPJ01000023.1 GCA_003501485.1 Bacillota bacterium | reverse complement strand
CAAGTTCAACACGTCTCCAAAGGTTTGGGTTGTCATCATAAACTTGTTCAACAATAACTCTGTATCCTAAGTCTATTTTTTCTTGGCCAATATTCCCCGCTTCTTCTTTCGTTGCGAAATATTCGCTTACACCTGGTTCACTAGCAAAAAGAATGCGACTTTGCTCTTTTGCATTACAAAAGTTATTTGTCACACAACCAGATGCAACAAAAGCGGTCATTAAGAATAGGCCTGCTGTTAATGCTATACTATGCGATTTTTTCACTATTGTTTCCTACTTTACTAAATAACGAAACGATATCAGAGGTAGTTTTTTCAAAATTGTTGATATCGTAGTTCCTACGAGCTATTAAGATATAATCGAAACTTTTATTTATATCTAATTCCTTTGCAAGAATCGCTCTAATTTGTCGTCTCATTTTGTTTCTGATGACGGCCGATCCGCTTTTGGTAGGGATTGAAATCCCCACCCTTGCGTATCCTAAATCATTTGAAAGGTAATAAAGAGTTAATGAAGGACTTTTTAGAATTTTTCCTTGAGAAATAACTTTTTGAAATTCGTTATATTTTTTTACTCTATTTTTTACTTTCATCTTAAACTAGGCAGTTAATTTTGCTCTGCCTTTTGAACGACGTGCCGCTAAAACTTTACGGCCGTTTTTTGTTGACATTCTAGCGCGAAATCCGTGGACATTGCGTCTATGTGTCTTACTTGGTTGATAAGTTCTTTTCATTTGGGATATCTCCTTAGTGTTTTATACACGCGAAATGAATTATATATGCATACGAGCAAATAATCAAATGTTTTTGCACGTGTATGTGCGTGCGTTCATTATTTATAAACAATATTTTTATACTCGTTCCAACCTTTCCACATTTTTAAACAAAAAATATTGGCCTTTGTAGCAAAATGTGAATATTTTTCTACCGTTAAGCATTGTGTAAATTTGTGTTTGTTGAAAATGTGAACAAAATAAAAAAACATATTATTTAATCGAAACTTTTTGTCAACAAATTATACATATTCGCTACATTTATGTTGATAAAATCAAAAAGTTTTCCACACAAAAATGTTATAAGTTAATTTATCAACATTAAAAGTTGTGGAAAACTCATAAAATTTAGTCATTATCGATACATTTATTTCACTTTAATTGTGGATAACTTTTTTAGTGATTTTTTCTCGTTTATTCCGATGTTTTTTAATAGTATACTTTCTATTTGAAAGAGGAGAAAAGAATGGAGACTATATCAGAACTCAACAATATTTGGAATCAAACACTCCAACTACTTGAAGATAAAGTCGACGACAAAAGAATTTTTGATGTTTTTCTTTCCGGATCAACTTTCCGTTCTTTAAATGACAACAAATTAACTATTGCGGTTAACTCGAATTTGGCGGCCACAATTTTGTCCACAAAATATTTGAGCTTAATTCAAGATGCGGTTAAAGATGTAACGGGGCAGAATTATAAAATCAATTTTGTTAATGCTCAAGATATTGTCGATGAACCAGTGCAAGAAGTAGAAGAACCGAAATATTTTAAATATTCAACGGTAAACCCTACGTTGACTTTCGATAATTTTATAACAGGCACATGCAATATCGAAGCTAAGCAAGCATCTTTGTTGATATCTAAAAATCCTGGAAACCGTGATTATAATCCGTTATTTATCTATTCAGATTCAGGATTGGGAAAAACACATTTGTTATCCGCGATTTTCAATAGTGCGAAAGAAAGTGCACCAAAGAAAAAAGCGTTATATTGTTCAGCAACAGATTTTCTTGAAGAATATTTACTTGCCGCAAACGGTGAAAAGGAATTTGCAAAACTAAAAGATTTTGTAATTTCCCACGATATTTTGTTGATCGATGATGTTCAAATGCTTGGAGGAAAAGAGAAAACAACAGATTTCTTGTTCCAAGTATTCCAAAAAATGTACAACAACGGAAAACAAATTATTATCACTAGTGATAAACATCCTAGCGAATTAAAAGGATTTGATGAAAGACTTAAATCTAGATTTGCAGGAGGACTATCTATATCTATCGCTGCTCCAGATGTAGATACATGCGTTTCTATTTTGAAATCAAAAATTGAAGCAGGACCTTTAGATATAAATGCTTTTGATGAAGATGTATTGAATTTCATCGGTCGTAAGTTTTCAAAAAACATACGAAATATCGATGAGGCACTTCACAAACTTGTTTACTACACAACGGCCTTCAAGCCAACAAAACATATTGATATGGATATTGCTTTAGAAGCTCTTCAACCACTTCTCGATGTTCGAGCTGAAAAACAAAAACTTTCCGAACAACGAATTATTAATGTTGTAGCGGATTATTATCATCTCACCCCTAATTCTATTACCGGATCCTCTAGACAGGGGCAAATAGCTCTGGCGAGACATATCTGTATGTACTTGATTAGAATCTTGCTAGATATACCTTTTACAAAAATCGGTATCACGTTCGGTGGTCGAGATCATTCAACTGTTATGAATGGTGTAGAAAAAGTGGATAAAGAGTTGAAAAATAACCAGACAATGCAAGAGGCTATTAACGACCTCAAAAAGCGTCTAAAGCCATAACTTTATAAAATAAAAAGTATTAAATACTTGTCAATGTGGTAAGATATCAATGAACAACAAGCATTACTTATCCACACAATCCACAAAAATTATTATTAATATTAAAAATGGAGAAATAAATAATATGAGATTTACAATAAGTCGTGAACATTTGCTCAAAGCATTAACAATGGTTTCAAAAGCTGTTCCACAAAAAGCTGAATTACCAATTCTTCAAAATGTCAAAATGTCGCTTACTGAAAAAGGATTGGAACTTTTGGGAAGTGATAATAATTTAACAATCAGAACAATTGTACCTTTCATGATTGATGATAAAGAAATTATTAGAAATTATAAAATTGGCGAAACACTTGTCCAATGCAAATTGCTTCTAGAAATTGTTAGACGTTCTGAAACCGATTTTATCGATTTTGAACTCATCGATAATTCAATTCTCAAAATTACATATGGTGATACAGTAAATAAACCAAACACAATAAGAGCGGAAGAATATCCAGATGTTGATTTATCGACGAATGGAGCCGTGTTTGAACTTAAGGCGGTAGATTTACTCAAACTCGTTGAACAAACCGCTTTTGCGGCCTCTACGAAGGAAAATAGACCTATTCTTACCGCTGTCAATCTTTGTGCAAGCGAAGGAAAACTCACTGCGACCGCAACAGATACTGCTAGACTTGCTAGAAAAACAATTGATGTAGATTGTGAAAATAGTTTTTCTGCTAATGTCCCTGCCAAGAAGCTTTTAGATATCGTTCATTCATTTGAAAACGAAGAATTTGTTGAAGTGTGTATCAGCGATAAAAAAGCAATTTTTACTTTTGGTAACACTGTAATTTCTTCAAGGCTTATTAACGGCGATTATCCAAATACAAAAAATATCGTTCCGAAAACCTTTAATTATTATCTCGAGGTTAATGCTCGCGAATTTTTGACCGCTATGGATAGAGTTTCACTATTTGGCGGAGTAATTAAATTAATTATGACTGAAGATCAAGTTGAAATGTTGTCACGATCAACAATGACCGGTTCAGCAAGCGTTAAATTATCAACATTCCAATTCTCTGGTGAACGTTTAGAAATATCCTTCAACTCGTTATTTGTGTCAGACGCAATTAAGGCAGTTGGAAGTGAAGATGTTACAATTGAGTTTATTGGCGAAATGAAGCCGTTCGTGGTCAAAGATATCAACAACGATTCGGTCGATATGTTGGTGACACCATTAAGATCTTAATTAGATTTAAAAACAGCGCCAAACAGTCTAAAAAAGACCAAAAATCACATATTAGCTAACAAGGGAATTTATTATTCCCTTTTATTTTTATATATGCTAAAATAAATCTCGAGGCGAAAACAATCTTTTTATGAATAAAAAAATAATCGAAGTAGGAATCTCGACCGAATACATAACATTAGGCCAATTTTTAAAATTTGCCGACATTATTCATTCTGGTGGCGACGCCAAAATTTTTCTTCTCTCGCACGACATTGTGATCAATAACGAAATTGACAATCGTCGGGGAAGAAAACTACGAGAAAACGACAAAATTGTTGTTCTTAATCAGGTTTACAAAATTATCAAAAATGATTGTCAGTAAACTCACTCTAAGGAATTTCCGGTCATATCATCATCTTGAATTAGAATTCGGAAAAGGTCTTAACATCATTATTGGCGAAAACGCTCAAGGAAAGACAAATATTGTTGAAGCAATTCACTTCTTGTCCCTTGCTAGGTCGTTTAGAACAAATGAATCTTGCGATTTAATTGCTCAAACGTGCCAATTCGCCACGATTGAGGCAAAAGTTGAACATGATACCACGAAGAAGGAAATAACGGCTATAATAACGCCTTCTAGTAAAAAAATCTTGTGCAACAATAAGCCGGTTAGAAAAATTTCCGATTTATCTAAGTTAATCAATGTGATTGTGTTTGAACCAAAAGATTCCTTGATGTTCAATGATTCTCCAAATGTAAGAAGGAATTTCTTGAACGTTAACTTGTCTAAGAAATCGCCGATTTACTTAGAGGCATTAATGCGTCACGAAAGACTCTTGCAAGAAAGGAATCTAATTCTCAAGAAAGATAGCATCGATAAAACCCAATTGAATGTTGTGACAAAACAATTGATCGATGCTTCTGAGACAATAGTTAATTATCGTAGCGTTTATGTTAACGAGATTAATCAAATATTGTCAAAAATCATCACCCAGTTAAAAGGTGAAAAAGAAAAAGCTTATATCGAATATATTCCGTTTGTTCCATTCGATAAAAACTTCAAAGACGTTGCTTTGCGAGCATATGAGAAAAATCTTGATAGCGATATTAAACGCAAAGCGACACAAATCGGCATTCATCGCGAAGATATAAAAATGATTCTCAACGGAAAAGATATGTCTTCATATGGAAGCCAAGGTGAGAATAGGGTGGCGGTTATATCGCTAAAACTCGCGCCATACTTCTTGATTGAAGATAAATCAAAAAGACCAATCGTGGTGCTTGATGATGTCATGAGTGAGCTTGACAAGACTAGGCAAGAAAAACTTCTCACTTTCTTAAGGAAGCTTGAACAGGTGTTCATCACTTCCGTAAATACAAACGTTAAAAATGCTTCAATTTATGAAGTTAAAGAGCATACAGTAACAAGGAGGAATGCTTAATGGAAGAAAAAGAAAACCTCGCATCTCAAATAGATGAATCTATTGAGGTAGATGTTCCAATTGACGAAAAAGAAGATCGCGCTGACGAAAGTTATACCGCGACCAACATTCAAGTTCTCGAAGGACTAGAGGCTGTTAGAAAGCGTCCTGGTATGTACATTGGTACAACAGCGGCTGCTGGTCTACACCACCTAGTTTGGGAAATTGTCGATAACTCAATCGACGAAGCGCTCGCTGTATATTGCACCAAAATTGTGGTCACAATAAACAAAGGCAATACAATTACCGTCGTAGACAATGGACGTGGTATTCCTGTTGATACTGTTGCTAAATCTGGTCTTTCAGGTGTCGAGACAGTCTTCACTATTTTACACGCTGGTGGTAAATTTGGTGCTTCTGGCGGATATAAAGTATCCGGCGGCTTGCATGGTGTTGGCGCATCTGTTGTTAACGCTCTTTCCGAATGGCTAGAAGTAACGGTTCATAAAAACGGTGGTATCTATTACATCAAATTTGGAAGAGGCGGCAAACCTATTGACCACTTAAAGCGAATCGGTGATTGCACTGATAGTGGAACCACTGTCACATTTAAACCTGATGACACTATTTTTACTGAAACAACTGTATATAGTTTTGATATTATTTGCGACCATTTAAAACAAATGGCTTATTTGAATAAAGGTGTTGAAATTGTTGTCAATGACGACCGCGGTGAAACGAGACTAACTGAAACATATTGTTATAAAGGTGGAATTATTCAATATGTCAAAGACATAAATGCGAATAAAGGCCCTATAATGGAAGAAGTTATTTATTGCGAAGGTCGCGGTGTTTACGAAGAAATGAATGCCCACATCACATGCGAAGTAGCAATGCAATACAATGAATCGTATAACGCTACAGTGTTTTCTTTCTGTAACAACATTCACACACATGAAGGTGGCACTCATGAAGAAGGTTTCCGCCTTGCAATAAGACGTGTATTAAATGATTATGCTCGTTCACATAAATTCTTAAAAGAAGAACAAGATGATTTTGAAACAAGTGACCTTTTAGAAGGCTTGACATGCATTATTTCAATCAAGCACCCAAATCCTCAATATGAAGGTCAAACAAAAACAAAACTCGGAAACAGCGAAGTTAGAAAAATTGTTTCACAAGTTGTTGGCGAACATTTAAAGAAATTCTTACTTGAAAATCCGAAAACCGCTGACATCATTATGGGTAAAATTGCAATGGCTGCAAAAGCTCGTGTTGCGGCTAAAAACGCTCGTGAATCAGTTAGACGTAACACCGGCCTTGAATTAACAACATTACCTGGCAAATTAGCGGATTGCTCAAGCAAAGATCCTTCAATTTGTGAATTATATATCGTCGAAGGTAACTCCGCTGGTGGTTCAGCTAAAAACGGACGCGATAGAGAGACACAAGCAATTTTGCCTTTGAGAGGTAAAATCCTGAACGTTGAAAAAGCAACAATAGATAAGGCGTTTGCTAATGCTGAAATCGGCAACATGATTACCGCTATCGGAGCGGGTGTTGATCCAGAATTTAATCTAGAAAAAATTCGTTATCATAAAATCGTTATCATGACCGATGCTGATGTTGATGGAAGTCATATTCGTATTCTTCTTTTAACATTCTTCTACCGTTATATGAAAGAACTCATCGAGCAAGGATATGTTTATATTGCTCAACCTCCTTTATACAAGGTTGAATATCATGGTAAGCAATACTATGCATATAACGATGAACAGCTTGAAGTTCTTAAAAAACAACTAAATCTCAAACCAGGATATCCATTCCAACGCTACAAAGGTCTTGGTGAAATGGATGCTGAACAACTTTGGGAAACAACAATGGACCCTAAAGCACGTAAAATGCTTAGAGTTCAACTAAGTGACGCTATTGAAGCGGATAAAGTTTTTACAGATTTGATGGGTGATGAAGTCTTACCTCGTAAAGAATTCATTCACAAGAACGCCAAATTTGTTAAAAACCTCGACATTTAATGAAAGGAGATTTTCAATATGTCAGACGAAGAAAAGAAAATTGATGATGTCGTTGATAACAACAACGACACACCTGTTGATGAAAACAAACTAGAACAAATTGAAGAAGGTATTGTTCCAGGATTAAGAGATACCGATTTAAGTAAAGAAGTCCGCAATTCCTTCCTAGATTATGCAATGTCTGTTATTGTCTCACGTGCAATTCCAGATATTCGCGATGGTTGTAAACCAGTTCACCGCCGTGTAATTTACGATATGTTTATTACAGGAATTTTACCTGGATCTCCTTACAAAAAATGTGCGCGTATTGTTGGTGATGTTATGGGTAAATTCCACCCACATGGTGACGCAGCAATCTATTCAACATTAGTTAGACTTGCTCAACCATTTGCTATGCGTTACCCACTTGTTGACGGCCATGGTAACTTTGGCTCAGTTGACGGCGACGAACCTGCCGCTATGCGTTATACAGAAGCAAGAATGACCAAACTCGCAACCGAAATGGTTCGCGACATTAAAAACGATACAATCGATTTCGTTGATAACTACGACGGAACAGAAATTGAACCATCCGTTCTTCCTTCAAGATTCCCTAATCTTCTAGTAAATGGATCAAATGGTATTGCTGTTGGTATGGCAA
>DNPJ01000067.1 GCA_003501485.1 Bacillota bacterium | reverse complement strand
TTATAAAATATGATGTTTCAAAGATTACCGTCTTTAGAGTATGGGCAACTTTTATTTTGCTCGCTATTTCTGCTGGTTTATATTTGCTGAATGTATGCGACTTGATTCCAGTAATTTGCTGCGCATATATTTTTATTTATCGGTTCGCTTTGTTTTTTGCTGTAAAATGCGGCGCGAAATTTAAGGGGTATTTGAAAACTGATGACAATAAATTTTAAGATGAAGGGTTTTATATGTTTTCTACGGATTTGTTAACTGACTAAAAGGAAATGATGGCTCTTCTGAGATATTTTATAATAGGATGGAAAAATAAAAAGTTATTGTTATCTATTATTTTCTGTTTTATTATAAAGATAAGAGATTATAGAAACAAATAAAAATATTGTTGTTTTTTTATATTCATTTAGTTTTGTTGGAGAAATAAACTTTGTCATTAGAAAAAGAAAGTCTTGATGAAAATGCAAAAGATAAATTTCTAGAGATAACAAAAAGTTCTATAACAACAGTCTGTAGCTTTATTCCTTTTATAGGAACTGGTATAGCGGAAGTAATAAATTATTTCATTCCTGATAACAGACGAGAGCGTGTTGTTAATTTTATAAAAGAACTTGCGGGCTATATCTCTAAGCATGACAAGAAAATAATTGAATTGCAGCAATGGTTGGAAAAAATAAAGGCAAATAAAAAATCATCTTTGTTGTTTGAAAATGCAATATTTTATTCAATGCAGACAGAATCAAAAATAAAACATCATTGCTATGCTTTTTATGTTTTTAACGCTATCGAAAATTCCAGCATTTCTGACATTCAAAAAGAACAGGTTCTGAGGTCTATATCGCTCTTAAATGAAACAGAAATTCTTCTGCTGATATATTTAGGACATGATAGGTTTCTTTTTGAAGAGTCTGATTTTCATAAAAAATATACAGATTACATTGACAGACATTCTGCTTGTGGCGATGAAGATGATAAAATTTTTAACGCAATGCAAGATTCCTATTTAAATAATTTAGTTGTTTATGGAATTGCATCTGCAAAAGACGACCCTAAAAAAGGACCATCAAGTTTTTATTTGTTGCCTTATGGTCATATTGTGTATGATGCAGTTTTTGATGAAGAATATTTTAGATAGACTGAAACTTTAGAAGGATATAAGTATAAGGAAGTTTAAAGTTATAAAGAAACTGGGTATTTCTCAGGATTCAACATTCCTATTGTTGACTGCGGATTGAATTGTAAAAAATTATAGTTTTAGAATGTTTTTTACCATATTGTCTCTCTGTGATTATGACATGATTATATTTTTATAGTATAATCATGTCTGTTGTTTATTTTTAATTATTGTTTTTTTATTAGTAAATACTATGAATCGCAACAAATTCTGTTAATTTATTAAATATATTGAGTAATATTTGAGGAGATGTATTTGAATATGACAACTGATTTTTTCGAGTATTACTTCTTATCAAGTTGTTATGAACAGGGAGTTTCAGAAGAAACTGTTTACAAGTTATTTCTTGAAAAAGTAATTGCAGATTATCCTTATGAAAAATTTCCTTGTTCGTTGACTATAAGTGCTTTTCAGAAATATATACTTGCAAAATACAAAATAGAAATACCTCCAACCTTTATAAAATCATTATTATTAAAAATAGAAGGTCATAATTCAGAATTCAAATTAAAGAAAGATGTTGTTACTTTTATAAAAGAACCTATAGCTTTGCAAGAAAAGTATAAATTCCAACAGAAAAACTTAGATGATACAACAAGAAAAATATACAATCAGTTTAATTTGCATCTTCAGCATAATTGTGTAGATAAAATTTCATATAAAGATTTTTATGATACTATTTCAATATATTTCTCAAAAATAACAAATGTCGATGTAAAAGAAGATACTGAGTTGTCAAAAATCCTAATTTCATGGATAACAGGAATATATAAGAATAAAAGTGATTATGAAATACAAAAATATTTAGATAAATTAATATATTCATGGCTATTGTTTTCATATTTTTATTCTGTAAAAAGAAGTAAGAAACGGTTAAATGGAAATACAGTTGTATTTGATACAAATCTTATAGTTTATTTGCTTGGTATAAATGGAAAAGAAAGGCAATTCTTTGTTGAATATCTTGTTGAAAAATTAAAACAAAATGGATGCTCGATACAAATAAATGATTTTTCTGTAAGAGAATTTAGAGGTTTGCTGTCTTCTAAAGAAAATCCCGATATTCTTATCTTTCGGAAAAATAATCCTGTTTTATTTAATCAGCTGTTACTAAACACAGAAGAGTATTTAATATCTATTTTCAAGAGAAAATATGAAATTTATGTCACTATTAATTCTAAGCTTACATTGCCAAACAGTGATAAATTTTTGGATTTAGTATCTAATTTAAAAAATTTTAAAGGATTTCAGACTACTCATGAGTCTGCCGAACATGATATAAAACTTATTTTTTCAACTGGAGAATTAAAAAAGATAAGCAATATTTACAGTGTTAAGAAATTAATTGCAACAAGTGATTCTGTTCTTACAAAATGGTTTGCTTCATATATGAAAAGAACTTATGAAAGTGATTATATAAATCTGCTTACGCTTTATAAAATAAACCTGATTTTTTGGATAGAATCGGATAAGTGTATTTCATCAGATTTTTTGATGAATACGTGGATGTCAGTATCTGATTCTATAGATTTTTTTAAGAACCAGCATATAAATAGATTTTTTGAAACGCTAAGTGAAAAATATAGTCAAAAAAATATTCCTCCAGAAAACTGGAGATCTGTTTATCTTTTATTGAAAGATAATTTACCTACAGAGCGAGAACCGACAGAAGATGATTTGTTAATAGCTTTAGATAAAATTTCAACAATAGATGCTGAGGAAAATTTTGAACTATTACAGCAAGTAAAAGATACAAGCAAAGAAATAGAAGAATTAAAGAATGAAATTTCAAGATTAAAAAATGAACCAAAGACGCAGGTGATTATACAAGAAAAAGAAAAAAGTTTTGATGAATATGCTATTTGGCAAATCATTTTGGTGTTGGCTAAAAGGGTATTCTTTTGGTTTATAAGAAAGTAAAACTTAACGATAGCTAAAGCGAATTTTAGTCTATTTCTTAGTTTATAAATTTTAAAAACTGCTCTTGTTATAAAGATATTCTCAATGGCAGATAAAAGAAATGGAATTTATATCTTTCTGAATGAAAATGAGACAAACCTTTATAAAATCCCCTTGACCATAATAAAAAATCTTCGTATATTAAAAAAAATTCCGTGGTAGAACTTGCGGCTAGTGCGAAGATTTTTATCATACCATGTCAAAATATAATGATTACCTATGTGCATCAGGTTTATTGTTGCTTAAGGTACTAGCAAATAAGCAGATACAATAAAAAGTATGCTCAAGGAGTAACATTATGTCAAATCTTGAGTTCTTCAAGAGAGAAGCCAAAAATCTATTAAAAGACTGGAAAACTCAAACAAAAACTGTAGAAAGTAACGGTTCTATTTCTTACAATTATTCCCCAAAATTTTATGACATGAAAGATTTGTTTCTATGCTATGGATTCAGTGATAAGGATGAGCATGACATAAAGCTTTCATGCGCGCAACATCTTATTGCTAAGATAGCCGGTTTCAAAAAATGGGACGAACTGATTCATGTTTCAGCGGAACGTTTGGAACTTGCGGAATTATTGGTCAGACAAGCTAAGAATGAATTTGATGATGACTACAATGGCAGAGCTCCTTTTGATTGGGATATGGATCAGGGATATGTTGATGAATTCGAGTGATATTGAATGGAGATAGTATGATAGATTTTTTTCAGACAATAAATGTTAAGCGTTTTATTTTTGCAGATGGCGATAACGTAAATAATCCAAAAATGTTTATAGATTTTTTGAATGAACAGAAATATCTTGAACTGAATTCGCAGATAATATGTTTCATCGGTGCAAATACAAACCAGAATAACTGGTACAACAATTGTGTAAAGTATATTCAATCCATTGATAAAAAAACGTCTTTCAATCTGACGCCAATACGAATTTTAACTGAAGGAAATAATGCGTTAGATATGGTTTTATCGTCTTATGTGGGCTTGGCAATGGGGCAAAATTCCAGAGCCGAATTTGTTATTGTTTCCAACGATAAAGGTTATGATTCTGTTGTTGAACACTTTCGCAGTTTGGGAGTTCAGATAGAAAGAAAGTCGATTTGTCATGCAACGGAAAATGAAAAAGAAAAATCTTCTAAAATTAAAAGCGCAAATGAAAATTTAGAGTTGATAAAAGAATTATCAAAAAAGATTTTACAGATAGATAATAAGAAGCGACCTAAAAAAATTGCTACGTTAAAAAATGTTCTGAAAAATCTCGACAGAAAAAGTGTGACAGATAAGAATATAACCAATGTTACAAGTCAAATTATAAAAGAATTGGAAAAAGAAAAGAAACTTACTGTGAAAAATCAAAGATTAGAGTGGAAATAGTAGATACTTTATGTGAAAGTGTTTTTAGTCTTGTTTGATAAATAATATATTAGTAATAACGGTTTGATATAGTATTGTGATATTTGTATTCAATATGAATAAAAAATGTTGACAAAATGAATACTTTGCTATATATTATAAATATGTCAATTTTTGATAGAATAGAAGACTGTCTTGTAGATTATGATTTAAAGGCAAAAGATTTAGCAAATGCGATAGGAGTTAGCACATCTGCATTTGCTCAATGGAAAAAAAGAGGAACTGTTCCTGAACCTGCAATGTTGTATGCAATTGCAAAATATTTGACTGTCTCAACACATTGGCTTTTGTTTGGTGAACTGGATGATTGTTGGACAGAATCTACTTATCAAGATAGATTGGGATTAAGTCCAGAATGTATAGTATATAGGATTGAAAATCAGATTGAATCATTAACTCAAAATTTTAGTAAAAAATATGATGAAAAATTTTATGAACTTATAATTGATATTGTAAGCGTTCGAGAATTGTATAATTGGAAAAATAGACGTCTCAATCCATCGTTTGTTAAGTTATTAAAAATAGCTGATAAGTTAAAAGTTCATTATGAATGGATTCTTACAGGAAATGAACCAGATGCAAAATATACTGATTCATGGCTTGTAAGAATAGTACAGGATTATCCGTATATGCTAAGAAGTTTTACTTGTCTAAATGCTGAAGATAAGAATGTGGCGATGAAAACCATTGATTCTTTGTTTTTAGCAGAACAATATAGAAAAGATAAATTTCAATAAAGAATATTATCTGTTTAGGATTTTAAACGGATTGTAAATGACAGCATTATAGGAGATTTTTATGATTGAAATTGCAACAAAATTTATATTGCCAATAATTCTTGCTATTATGGGATTTCTTTTTAAGAAATATTTCAAAGTTTTTAATAGAGAAGCAATGAAATTTAAAGCGATAAGAACAGAGTATCAGAAAGATAAAACAATGGGCTATTTCTATCTACAGTCTTATTTAAAAATAAGACTCTCTAAAAAAGAAATGGATTTTATATTAAATTCTTCTGATGCATATTCGATTATGAAAAAAATAAAAGATGCTTATGGAAATTATATATTTGATGGTAAAAAGTTTAAAGGTAAAATCAATGGAAAAGCATATATAATGCCAGTAATCGGATATTTTGTTTCCGCATTGGGAATTATGTTTTATATAACTTTTTATAGAGAAATATTGAATTTCTGGTTTGATGGAGCTTTATATTTTTTGATACTTATAATTATTATATCTGTATTAGGACCAATTCTTTTTTCGAGCGTTATAAAGTTGCAAGAAATAGGATCAGCACTTTATTTGGAGAAAATAACTTCAAAAAAAATAAAACAAAAGCAACGAAAAAAGTAAACCTTAATTTGCATAAGCATTTTTACCTAGTCATTGCCAGAATAAGCAGCTCTTCTGAAAAAAAATCAATTTTTCAGAAGAATGTTCAGTGTAGAAATCTGTAAAAACTCTATCTTTTTTTTGATAAATGTGCTATATTTGTAGTAATTCTACAAAAAAAGGTGTTTTATGCTGTTAAAATTCAGTTTAAGTAACTTTTTCTCGATAAAAGATGAAATTACTGTCGATTTTAGAGCTGAAAATATTTCAACTAAGAATGCAAAGGAACTTTCAGATAATATATTTATTTGTAATGGAAAAAAATATTTAAAAACTATTGGGGTCTTCGGACCAAACGCCTCTGGAAAATCCAGCATAATAAAAGCTCTGGCGTTTTGCTATCAAACAATCCTTTATTCTCATCTTAATAATAATGGTTCTGTTTTTAATTTTATGCCGTTTAAGTTTGATGGTTATCATGAAAAGCCAAGCAGTTTTTCTATCAATTTTATTCAGAATGAAGTTGAGTATGAATATTCATTCTCTCTTACTCGGGAAGAAATTGTTTCAGAAAGTTTATATTATTATCCCGGAAAGCGAAAGGCAAAGATATTCACAAGAAATGAACAGGTTGGAAAAAGAAAAGATGAAATTTATAGTTTTGGCGAAGGTTACTTTATAAAACCGTTTGATGTTGCAAATAGCACTAGTCGTAATTCTCTTTTTATAAGTCGGGCAAGTCAAATGGATAGGGAACTTGCAAAAGTGATTTATAATTTCTTTTTGAAGAATTCATTTATTGGTGTTCCAAAGATTAGTACAAGTTATGCAGTTTCATTATTCAAGGAAAATAAACAGCTTTTATTAAAAGCCTTGCAGATGGCAGACAGCGACATCGTTGATATTTCCGTAAAGCAGGAAAAAATTAACGTTCCTATTCCGCCTGCGTATCTTCAGATTGGAACGGCGGCAATACCTAGTATTCCAGCCATGCAGCATGAAACAATAGTTCGATTTTTGACTGTACATAAAAAAAACAACAGTATTCATTTTGACCTTTTCTCAGAAGAATCAGACGGAACGATTCAGATTTTCTCACTTCTGCTTGTTCTTCTTGATGTGTGTAAAAATGGAAAAAGCCTTATTGTAGATGAATTTGACCAGAGTTTGCATACTGAACTTGCGGAATTTATTGTCAATATGGTTCATGCCTCAAAAAATGCTCAACTTCTTTTTACAAGTCATAATACAAATCTAATCAATGTTAAAAAATTCAGGCGAGATCAGATTTGTTTTACAAATAAAAAGGAGGATGCATCAACTGATTTTTACTCGCTTTATGATTTTAAAGATTTCCGTGAAAATATGGATGCGGAAAAAGGATATTTACAGGGGCGTTTTGATGCTGTTCCATATACAAGTTCTTCCATTGATTTAATAAAGAAATTGTTTAGGGAGTGATATGAAAAAAGAAAAATCACGTGCTTCTAGAAAAATGAAACAGGTAATTCTTGTTTTATGTGAAGGTGAAACGGAAGAATGTTATGTTGATATGCTCAGACAAAAATATCGATTGCCTATAAAAGTTATTTCAAAAATAGTAGGGCAAAAGATAAATCAACGCCTTATTGATAGGCATAAAAAAGAACTTAGAATAAATGCTGCAGATAAAATTCAATGTTACCTTATGTATGATGCGGATGTAAAAAAAGTTGTTGATACAATAAAGCGATGTGATGCAACAAGTCTTTTAAGTAATCCTTGTATTGAAATCTGGTTTCTTGCACATATTGAAAAAATTAACAGTCAAACAACAGATGTAAATAAATGCCTTCAGAAATTGCAAATGCATCAAGAATGGAATTCATATATAAAAGGTTCTTTGTCTTTGGTACAACAGGAAGTTCTTTGGAAAAATAGAAATCTTGCAAAAGATAATATTGTTACCAGTACAGAATCAGAAAAAGCGTTTTCAAATCTTTCTATTTTTATTGACGAGTTGAATAAACAACAAGATTAGTAAAAACTCATCCGATAAAACAAAATCACACCTCCCGCACTTCCTCATACAT
>DNPJ01000009.1:282-3234 GCA_003501485.1 Bacillota bacterium | reverse complement strand
AAGTTATTGAAGTTAAACAGTTAGAACCTTGTCGGAGAAAATTTCTCCGGACAGTAGAGAATGAATTGAAAGAATAAATATGCCCAAAGTAAGTGTAATCGTGCCCATGTATGGGGTGGAAAAATATATTGAGCGTTGTGCTCGTAGGCTCTTTGAGCAAACGCTTAATGATATTGAGTACTTGTTTATTGATGATTGTACACTGGATAAGAGTGTTGATATTCTAAAACATGTATTGGAGGAATATCCCAAACGCAAGTCTCAAGTTATCCTTCATCGTATGGAAAAGAATTGCGGTCTAGCCGCTGTACGTAAATGGGGTGTGTTGCATGCAACAGGTGAATACATAATACATTGTGATTCGGATGATTGGGTGGATGTACATATGTATGAGGAAATGTATAATAAAGCCATAGTGGAAGATGCAGATGTGGTGGTGTGCGATTATGCGGAAACTGACTCTATAGATGAAAAGCATATAAAGGCTTGTCATAGTACAGATGTTGATGTCTTTATAGAGAACAATTTGCTTATGATTGATTCATGGGCAGTGTGGAATAAAATGTTTAAAAGAAGCCTTTATAGTAATATTATATATCCAATGGGAGCTATGGGAGAGGATTTGGTGATTTCCTTGCAACTACTCGCGAAATGTAAGAGGTTGTCATATATTCCAGTCGTATTCTATTATTATTATAAAAATCCGATGTCAATAACCCAGAAGATAACAAAAGAAACGTGTCTAAGAAATTTTGAACAATTTCATGGCAATGCCTCTAGTATATTCAACTTATTTGAACTTACTGACATTTCTTCAAGAACAAAATCAGGTTTATTTTTTTTGAAATATAAAGTTAAAAATACTTTATTACCATTAGTTTGGAATAAACAGTATTTTGATGAATGGTTTCATTTGTACAGTGATATTTATATACCTTTTATGCTCTCAAAGCATATAAATTTATTTAATAAAGTTGTTTTGCTGTTAATATTGCTAAGAATACTTCCACAAAAGAAGCATAGAATAAGTTTTACTTAAACAAAGAACGATGATTTTCTATATATTTTTATTTGCGATATATATATGTATAGCATTAAAAAAAACAACAAAACACGATATAAAGGTCGGTATTATAAGTCTTGTGTGTTTGTGTTTTTTTTCTGCATTTCGTGGGGAAACAGTTGGGACAGATACTGTTAGTTATTTAGATTTGGCAGTTAAAGATATTGATGTTTCTGAGATGCTGAGAAGACCTGAATTCATTTATTATTCGTTGGCGAATTTTCTTTTAATTAAAGGTCTGTCAATGAGATATTTAATACTGTTCTTTTCTGTCGTTACTTTCGCATTTCTTTATTTAAGTGCTAAAAGAACAAATGCAAGTATAACACTTGTCTCTTTTGTGTTTTTATTATTGTTTTATTTCTATTCTTTTAACATTGCAAGGCAGATTGCTGCAGTTTCAATAATATTATATGGATATACATTTATAAATGAAAATTCACTAAGAAAGCGATGCAACTTTTTCTTGCTTGTTAGCTTGGCAACATTGTTCCATGCTTCAAGTATGCTTGCAATTATTGCTTATTTCTTTAGAAAAGTATCTTTGCCATCAAGAATGCTATTTGGGATTGCTTGTGTATTATTCTTGGTGAATATTATTTCGCCATTTAATATAATGGTATTGTTCGAAAATTTATTTTCAGACTCTTTTTATGCGTCAAAATATGCAAGTGAAGCAAATATATATGAACGATCCGGATTTGGAATATTGGTAGATGTGATAAATATTATGATAATGTTATTTGTGTTCTTGCTGCAGACAAAAGGACGCAAAACAGAATTCAATGATAATTTGTTCTTATTTTCAGTATTATCGACGATGTTATCAACATCTTTGAATAGTAACGTTGGACGTGTGGTTTTCATTTTTTCTATATTCCAAGTTTTATATTTATCTGATTTTTTTGAGAAGAAGGATGTTTTTCCAACAGTAAAACTAATTTTTGTTTGTTGGATTGTGTTTAATGCTTTTTTTGATTTATATAATGCTTCTAATGGATATGGTGATATTGTTCCGTATATTATAGATTTTAATTTTAAATAATATGAAAATACTGATGATTTCTCCTCATTCAAGTTGGGGAGGCGCTTCTTTCGCTAATATCACAATTGCAAAAATGTTAGTTAATTGTGGTAATGAAGTTATATATAGTGATGAATATTTTCCTGATGCTGAATATGATGGAATAGAAATAAATCATACTCCATTTCACCGGCAGAGAAGTAAATTAAAATGTTTATTTATACAATATGTAATTACATCAAACATAGATGTAATTATGTGGTCTCCAGCTATGGCCCTTTATTATATAAAGGATATTTTGATATTGAAGAGAAAGGGAGTAAAACATTTTTCGATTCTTCATTCCCTTTCTTTAGATAGAACTATAAAAGGACATGTGGTGGATTTCTTAGAGTCAATAGCTTTGTCTGTTTTGAATGGGAATGTATACGTGTCAAATTATACCTTGCGTTCATGGAGTAAATACATATTTATCCGAAATTCGAAGAATATTAAGAAAGTTATATATAATGCTATTAAAATGCCTGAGGTACGAGTTCCCAAAGAGTGTAATACTTCCAAAAGTAAATTAGGATTTGTTGGACGCTTTTCTACAGAAAAGCAACCAGAAATGTTTTGCCAACTGTCAAAATTTATAGGCTACGAACTACATGCTTTTGGAGATGGTCATCTTCTAAATGCGTTGAAAACAAAATATCCAAATGTTTATTTCCATGGATTAATAAAAAATCAAGAAGCAATATATTCTCAAATAGACGTTCTTATCATGACGAGCAAATTTGAAAATTGTCCGATGGTTATACTGGAAGCTATGTCTAGAGGAATTCCATGTGTTGTACCGAATGTTGGAGGTATACCAGAGATG
>DNPJ01000009.1:0-221 GCA_003501485.1 Bacillota bacterium | reverse complement strand
TGATAAAGAAGGTGTTGTATACGATGTTTTTGATATTGATGTTATCGATAAATCAGTAAAAATAATACTGAATGACTATACAAATTTCAGTAGAAGATGTATAGAGAAAGTTGAACATTATACTTATGATGCGACATCTAAGCGATGGATTGATTTTATAAATTTATTGAACAAATAAACAAAATGGTATTGAGATATATTTTCCTTTTCTTGTACTATTC
>DNPJ01000055.1:8134-8989 GCA_003501485.1 Bacillota bacterium | reverse complement strand
TAAATAAACCGATAAAAGAATATAGAGACAAACACGGATATATAGTTATTGGCGTTTGTGATTTCCTTTTAAGGTTTATCAAATAATTTAAGTTCCAATTAATATTTTTAATAAATCATTGTATTAATTCAATAAATGATCATTGTAATGATTTTTTGATATATATGTATGTGTTGTTTTAGTGTTAAAGCTTCTTTTGGTGGTGTTATTAAATTCTAAACAGTTTTGTTTTGAATTAATTGTTTTGTTATAAAATTATTTTAGAGGTATTAATTATGGACAAGAAAATAACTCAAACCGCAGGCAGAGATTCGCTTGGTGAATTTGCTCCTGAATTCGCACATTTCAATGATGATATATTGTTTGGCGAAAATTGGAGCAATGATAAATTAGACACTAAAACAAGATGTATTGTTACATTGACTGTCTTAATAACAAAAGGTATTACCGATAGTTCACTTAAATATCATATTACTAACGCTAAAAACAATGGTGTCAGTAAAGATGAAATGGCGGCATTAATTACACATATCGCTTTCTATGCAGGATGGCCAAATGCTTGGGCAGCATTCAATATTGCTAAGAAAGTATATGGCGTTGATAAATAACTTATTTAAATAGTTCCACTAATTCTTTGCAGTTATTAACTACTTTAACATTGCTAGGTACTTTTTCTAAAAGCTCTTCTTTTGTTCTATATCCATATGAAACAATGATAGGAGTAGCATTAGAATTAATCGCAGTTTTATAATCAACTTCGCTATCACCAATATAATAGATTTGATCTTCGTCATTAAGATTAAGTCTTTTTTTGATTTCAATTATTGAATCAGGTGATGGTTTTTTATTTCTTAT
>DNPJ01000055.1:6212-8043 GCA_003501485.1 Bacillota bacterium | reverse complement strand
GCAACATCTTCAATCTTATTTGTGGAAACCGCTAAAAGGAAACCACGTGATTTTAATATTTTCAAGGTTTCATACATGCCATCATATGGTTTTGTATGATCTTGGTTATGAATATGATAATAATTTTCAAAATCTTTTAATGCCTTTTTATAATCAGTTTCATTTGTATTTGAAGGAACAGATCTTTTCATAAGCATAGCTACGCCATCACCGATTGATTTTCTTGTATGTTCCATTGTCACCAGTGGATAATTATTAATTTTTAAAGAGTGGTTTACTGAAAGATGTAAATCTTCTAGTGAATTTATTAGTGTTCCATCTAAGTCGAAAACAATAACTCTCTTCATAGCGGTTTTATCATATCACAAGTAAAGAAAATTAATAAAATTAATGCGAAAATTTTTTACTATTTTATTATTTAAAATTTTGCTAGAATAATCACGAGGTGAATAATATGAATAAAAATAAGACAAAAATGTCGCTTTGTTTATTGTTTGCTTGTGGCACTCTTTTAGCAGGCTGCGGTCAAACATTCAGTGATTGTTTTATCGTTCCTTCTGGTTCAGTAGCAGTCGGCGAAGACGAAGCGAAATATGTATCTAACATTGTGACTAAGAATCTAAAATATGTCACAGGGTATAATCAATACTCAAAAGAAGAAGAATCAAATGAATATTTTAAAGGCACTCCTTTTGAAAATTCTTTACTTGAATTTGGATCACAAGAAGTTTGTATTGAAGAAAATACTAATTTTAGAATCTATAACAATTATGTTGTTAGCGAAAAAGTGACTGCGAATTACAAAATTGAATATGCTGAAAAAAATGCAGGTATGTCAATGAATATGGATAGTATCACTTATGTGCAGAAATCAAACAATGCAACCGCTCCTGATTCATACGATCTTTTAAAACATGAATACACAAAAATAGATGGTGAAATAAGCGGAGAAAAAGAAACTGAAGAAAATTATATTTCAAGAACAGGTTTTGCAAACGATGATAATGACCTTCTAGTTAGTTGGGAATCTTATAAAATATCTAAACTTGAAGTAAGTAATTTTTCAACAACTGATTTTTATAAGAATGGCAATGACTATTTTTATTATCATTCCACTATATCGGATGAAGAATTAGCTAATCCTATTGATGAAGAAGATAAAACCAAGATTTTAATGGCTAAGGTATTAGAGGAAACAATAATCAAGTTTACTAAAGATTCTAAAAAAGGTTATGTTTTGAGTTCATTAGCCAATATAGAACGCAAGACACTTGATGTTGATTTATATGGAAATATTCTTGAAAACCCTGTCATGTTAAGTGAGAGGAAAAGCGCAAAAATATATCTATATGATGATAATGGGAATTATGATGTTCCTGAATATAGTATTGATTCAGGTGAATCTCAACAGTTATATACGACCATATTTAAACATGAAACCGGTGATTTAATATCTAGCTTTTATACCAATATATATGAAGATAAAGGCGCAAACGATAATCCTTCATGTCATACATATTCTAGAATTATAAAATTATCCAAAGAATATGATTATTCATTCTATTTTGAGGGTTATGAAGGCAATGACCAATTTAAATGGGAAGATATTACTTCATTGAATGTTCCAGAGGGTCTTCTTGTCGAAGGAACTAATGGTCATATCCATCCAACAAAAGAATTTGATGCTTTAATTAACCTTGTAGTGGACGATAATCAAAATCTTATCAGTTTTACAATTTCGATTATCTATGGAAATATCAATTAAGGAGGCAAGAAAGATGAAAATTAGAAAAATTTTACCTTTATTATTAATCGCAACTTGTCTTGCAGG
>DNPJ01000055.1:0-6111 GCA_003501485.1 Bacillota bacterium | reverse complement strand
GTTTATGATAACTCTTTAGCGGATCATAATCTTAAAGTCGCTGCTTCTGAAATAGCAAATATCAAATCTGTTTATTGCAAGCAAACGATGGAAGTTTATGATGCTGATGTTATAGAGAGCGAACAAAAAGGCATGAAAATTGAAAGAAATGCCTACATTAAATATTTTGATAACAATATTGTTAAAACGAATGAGAGTTATTTATTTAAAACTAAATCAGACATATCAATACTCTCTAATAATACTTCAAAATATTATTATTTAGAAAAAGAAGAGGGTTCGGATTTATATTCGTTAAAAAATAGAGAAGTAAATGAAAATAATAATTATGCTTCTACAAGTACATTAAATTTATATGAATCTGCTTCAGAAGAATATTTATTAAAGAATTACATGTTTAATAAGCTAATGGATTCATACGTTGATGATTTTTCGAGTATTTTTACAGATTCAGATAATATGCTTGGAAATGAATCAATGATGTATAAGATTAAAAGATCAACAACATTTGATAAAGTTGATAATATAAGATTTCCTTATTTGAATTCTGATTCAACTTCTAAAGACAATTACGTTCCTTTAAAAGTAGATAATGATGTTATTATCAAATATAAAAAAGATAACGGCATATGGAGATTTATATCTTCTGCCTTAGTCTCTAACATATATCAATTAGAAGATTGTTATGGCAAAGCATTAGAAGAACCAATTCTTGTTGGTACAGAAAAATCCATCAGTGTGGTTTATTACGAAAGTAATGGCGGTACAACAATTCCTGAAGAAACATTCACGGACAACTTAACTGTATCACTTATATCATTCACTGATGATTCATATCTTGATAATCAAGGTTTAGATAATTTGACAATCCAATATCGCGAGCAAGCGAAGAATGAAAATGAATTCTATTTCCAAAGAATGGTTACTTTGAATTCTGAATATAATTACGCATTTTCCTTAAGCAATAAGACGGAAAAATTCGGTTATAACGATATTGCTAAAGACGAAAACTTTGATTTATATTTTGCAAGTTCTTCTTCAAGCGTATGCCCTGAAGCATTTAAAGTAAATTATTCAGGCGATTACCTATTAACAGTTTGTTATAATTATGCGAACGGTAATTTAGTTATTAATGTTGAAAAAGTATTCTAAAAGCATTAACTAGTTGTAAAGGTAATATCGATTGGTATTACCTTTTTGTTTTTTGTAAGATAATAATGTTATGAATATTAAAATTATAGCCATTGGAAAAATTAAAGAGAATTATCTTAAAGAAGGTATTAATGAATATCTTAAACGAATAAAACCATATGCGAATATATCTATAGTCGAAGTAAACGATTCTCCCATAAAAGATAATCCAAATCAAAGCGATATTAATAAAGCAAAAGATAGTGAAGGAAAAAAAGCGTTAGATCATATCAAAAATAATGACTATGTAATAACACTTGATATGAACAAAAAGGAATTTGATTCAATTGAATTTTCTTCATATTTAATAAAAAAGCTTGAACAAGGTGGAAGCAATTTAACGTTTCTAATAGGTGGTAGTTATGGTTTATCTGATGAATTAAAAGCAAGGGCTAATGACTCATTTTCTCTTTCTAAAATGACATTTCTTCATCAGATGACGAGGCTTATTTTATTAGAACAAATATATAGAGGTTTTAAAATTTATTCACACGAAACATATCATAAGTGATATATAATTGATGACGATGAAATTCATAAATAAGCTTAAAAATTTAGATTCATTGACCGCTTTTCTTATTTTAGAAGTGCTCGCTGTGACATCTTTTTCTTTAGGTGCGGTTAACGCTTTATTTTATTGTTTTGGTGTAGTTGTTTCTATCTTCGCGGTTTTTCAATCATATTCAAAATTCGACAAGAGCGAATTTAAATCATTGATGATCTTCTTTGTTCCGATGTTTGTCTTATCGATATTTGTTTCATTTGGAAACTTATTCAAAGGGCAAACATTATTAAATGTATTGGTTTTATTAGGTATTAACTCTTTCTTTATCATGGGGATATCCGCAAATAAAATTAAATCATTCAACAAAGAAACATGCTTGATAATTATAGGTGTTTCAATGGCTTTATTAGTTTTGATATCTATGATTTATTCGTGGGCTAATTATGGGCTTTTTTACGCTTTGATTTATAAAGAAACACCAATTTATTATTATGACGCTAATAAGTATGACATAACAAAAGAAGGTGGCTGGTTAATGGGCTTTTCAATGAAGGAAATGTCAACATTATTTACTGGTGCCTATGGAGTGATATTATCATCATATTTAACAGTTTTATTATTTGTTAATCCGAAGAAAGAACTAAAAAAATTCTTAATTTATTTAAGCGTTGGTCTTGTGGGATTAATTTATTTGATTTCGATACCTAATTTATGGGCTCTTGTATTTATTATCCCTGTCATTATATTTGCGGCATGTTATAGATTTTTAAAAGATAACAAGATTTTTGTAAAAACAATAAAGATCGTTTTATTAAGTATTTTTTGCCTTTTGGTTATATTTTTCATTTTAATGATTGTTAATAACATTAATTCTTCTTTTGCGGAATTTATATCTTCAAACGTTTTATTAAATCGAATATTCAATGGAAATAGAATAGTCGATGGACCTAATAAAATTTTAAAACAAGCATTTATTTCTTATAATCTATTTGGTTTTAATGATTCAAGTCTATATTATGAAACGCAACAAACAATTTTGGTTAACACAAAAATGTTTGAGATTGAGCTTATTAAAGAAAGTGGATTCTTTGCGTTTTTGATTTTACTCGCAATGGTGGTTCTTTACATTGTGTATGGATTTAATTATTTAAAGAAAAGCGAAGACTCAAATGTTATTAAGGTTTTATCTATTGGGATTATTCTTTCATATTTTATTTATTCAACATTCGAAAATGACATAACTCCTATTGTTCATGAAACAGGCAATTATGTTTCGTTTTTTAGAAGTCCATTATCGATGGTGATGTTGTTTGTATTAGGAACCATTTTCATGCCTTTGTTTGTTAAAAAGGAGAAAAAACAAAATGAGAAATAAAAAAGCATTAGTTTTTGTTTTACTTCCATTATTTTTATCATCGTGTTCTAAAACAAATGAGCTTTACATAGGTGGAGCATATGACACGGGCAATTTTGAGACAAATTATTATTTAGAACATAATAATGTTGATAAATTAAAAATTGGTAATGTTATCAAAAAAGATGCTTCATCAGTAACACATATTTCTAATCCTTCACGAAATAGTTTTATTGAGGGGCTTAATCCGACTGATCAAACTTATTTTTACAAAGACAAAAATGGCAATGAACAATCATCTTTCCTCGAATGGAATGATGATATTCCTCATGACGATTTTGGTTTTGGCTATGGACCAACAAAAAATTTAATTTCAATTGATAATTCTTTTGCCTATGGATTTTTATCTAGGCTTTATGATGGAAGAGTGCGTTGCGATGGATATTACGCGGAAAGCAGAGTTCAAATTAATAAAACTGGTTTTTCTACATTCTTTCCAAAGGAGCTTAAGCAAGCGACATATTTTGGGTTGTCGCTACGTGGCCAGACATCATGCGAAGGTTTTGAATATTCGCTCGCAGATATTAACTTAAATATTAAGTTTTATAAGCATAACGTTTTGAAAGAAGAAAATGACTTAATTGAAATCAATATTAACAATTTGCAAGTTCCTTCTAATACCCATGGTGCCTCATCATTGATGTTATTTTACTTTATAGATGTTTTCGGGCTTGAATATCAAAAATATATTGAAGATATAATTGCTATTTCTATTGATTTTAGTTTGAATTCCATCAATGGTTCATCAGTTGATTTTTCAAAATATGGCACCCCATTAGATGATAAAGACGATCAAAACAATCCCCATTTTGCTTTAATGTTATATGAAATGATGCTTCCTGATTCTATTTGGAATTAGTTTTTAAAAATTTGCTTATATCAAGCCATTTACCCATTTCAAAATCACAATGATCATCATCAAGTATCAATGTACCTTTTGCTGGAGTGAATGTCATTTCAGAAAAATATATTTTTCCTTCTATGTTATATAAATCAACGCGCACGAAGGGGAAATTTTTAGCAAGAGATTCCGTTAAAAAGACCATTTCATCAAAATTCTCTGGTTTATTTAAAGGATAATCGGTTTTTTTCCAACCATTGAACTGGGAGCCATCAAATGGTGTCCAATCAATATAATAGTTATTGTATCTAATGTCTTTTCCTCTTCCTGAAACAACATAAAGAGATTTAGCTATTCCGTTAAAGACATGAATTTTGTATTCAAGAGGAAGAGTGTTTTCGTTTCCAATATATTGTTCAATAATAATTCTAGGTTTAATCTTTGAATAATGTTTTTCTACTGTTTTATTTCCATAATTAATTTTTAGCCATTTATTGAATTGTTTTTTTGTCTTTTTAATATCTAATTCTTCTTTGTTTAAAACAATTTTATTAAATGCACATGCATGCGTGCATTTCATCACAAATTTGTTTGGAAGAATTGAAAAATCGATATCTTCAAAATTGTCGTAGATGCCATATATAGGTATTAAATATTTCTCAAAACCAAGTTCTTTTATATAATCTCTTACGCCATCTCTAGATGCACATTTACTAACAAGATCATCTTTCGGATATACAAAAAGTCTTAAATATTGAAGCTTTTCTGTATAACGAACGGGATCTTTTAGATTTAGTTTGTGATGGGTTATATATTTATATTGTTTTTTAACATATAAAGTAGGGGATATAGCTTTGATAATATTTCTTGATATAACAGCTATAAATCTTTTGAATTTATTTTCTTTTAGATTTGGATTTGGCATAACAACAATAGTATATAGCAAAAATATTTATTTTTTGATTTAATGTTTTGTGTGCATTAACATATTAATATATGAAAAAAGCTTTCTCACGTTGGTACAACTATATCATAGCTCTAGCCATTCTAATTGTAATAGCCTGTGTAGCGGTGATCCCATATTTTGCATTGAATGATTCCGCGAAATGGCCACTTCAATATATATTTTATGTTTTTATGTTTTCTGGCATTGTCGTTTTCGGAATTGGTTTTATTATTCAAGACGTTTATAGAGCTAAAATAAGACACAAAACAAAGAACTGGAATAACCCTCTTCCAGAACCAAATATTGAAACTGCTTGGAAGATTTTTTGCCCATTATTTTTAGGGGGTTTATCTTCTCTAACAGTGGGTTTGATTTGGTATTTTATTTCACTATTGATTACTAAATAAGAAGTTTTAAAAGGATATTAGACACGCTGAAATGCGTTGTCTTTTTTAATAATTATTGAATATAGCTTTTTTAATGAAAAATATCAAATTCAATTTAATGTAATTATGCTTTATTAGTAATTACTGAATAGTTCCGATTTAATCGGTATAAAAGAATTATTTTTAAGAAATTTAATGTATTATTTTTTTAGCGTATTTAAATTTTTATTTTTATTATTACGTGATTTATTTTTTTAAGAATTAATTTTTTGCTTATATTTACAATATTTTTTTAAGATTGAACGAACTATTCATAAATGATATATTAAACACAATCTTTTAAGATTGAAAGGAGATTAAGCAAATGAACAAAACTAAAAGAATTGGCGCACCATTGCTTATGCTCGGAGCATTACTCTTATCAAGCTGCGGCAAAGGCTATGACACCTATCCAGTTACAGGCCCATATATGAATGGCAAAACTGCTAAATCAGTTTATAATGCCTACCTTAGTTCGGCGCCTACAACACTTAACCCATCAGTATCTCAAAGTGCTGAAAACGTTCAACATATTGCTAACGTTCTCGATACACTTGTAATGAATGATAACTACGGAATTCTTCGCAAAAACATTGCTAAAAAAGCATATAAATCTAGCGATAATAAAGAATTCAGATTCGTAATTCGCGAGGATGTCCCATGGATAACAAGCAAGGGAGAGATTTATAAATACAAAAACAAAGAGCAATATGTTAAAGCGGAAGATTTTGTGCAAACCGCTAAATTGGTTTTAGACTACAATAACAGTTCTGAAATCTATTACATGTA
>DNPJ01000077.1 GCA_003501485.1 Bacillota bacterium | reverse complement strand
CAAAAGCGTCACTAATTTCTCAAGGACATAATAGATTCGAAAATTATGATGATCTTTTAAAAGAAGTTGAAGAAAGAATCAATCAATATGAATTAGATAATAAACAAAATTATTTTAATTACTCGATTAATAATCCCAAAACTTATAACATCAACGAACTAATTAAATCATTAAATGATAATCATAAATTGGGAATACTTGAATCAGTTTTCAAAGGTGATTCAGGCCATGATGTTATTTTAAGGTTTATGTTTTGTGATAAGTACATTGCTATTCCTGAGATAGGATACGCTGATAGGACATATTTTGTTTATGTTGCAATTAACAACGCTACTTTTGAAATTCTTGAACCTATTAATGAAAATGGTGATATAAAATTAGAATATAACAACGATGAATTGCTTGTTAAAAACGTAATAGGGGAGACATATGTAAAAATATTGTTGAGCAAATATTCTTCTATGAAATATGTTGTGCTTCTTGGTATTGATCAAAAAAACAAGGAAACAAATTCTACATATTTAGATGAATATTCTTACTTAATCAAAAATATTATTTATAATGCATAGGTATTATGATTGAAAATAAGAAAGCTTCTATATTGCTAGTTCTAAAAGTTCTCGAAGATTATTCTGATGAAGAACATTTTTTAACACACCAAAATATTATTGACTATATTGATAAAAATTATGGTTTAACACTTGAAAGAAAATCAATCGCTTATTCTTTAAGTTTGCTTGAAGAATTAGGATATGATATTAACAAATCTCCAAAAGGCGGTTTTGCATTATTTTCAAGACAATTTGAGCCATCAGAAGTTACTTTTTTATATGACGCAATATTTACATCTAAAGCTTTAAGTGGAAGTGACGCAAAAGCATTGCTTGAAAAAATTAACAAGTCTTTAAGTATATATCAAAGAAAAAGATATAATTGTTTATATAAAAGCGAAGAAATTAATAGAACAGATAGCAAACAGATATTTCTTGTTCTAGACACAATTGAAGAAGCTATTAAACAAAAGAAAAGAATGTCTTTTGAATATATTACTTATGATGAAAAAGGGAATAAAATTTTAAGAAAAAATGGTTTTAGGTATATTGTGTCACCGTACTATACAATTAATAATTTTGGCAAGTATTATTTGATTGCAAATTATAGAGAAAAATACCGACCTCTTCAAATATTTAGAATCGAATACATGGTTAATCCTAAAATTGAAGAAGATTGGGATTATAAAAACATGTCATCTTTAAAAGATGTAAAGAATTTTGATATTAGTAAATATATTAACGATAATTTGTATATTCTTGATGGGCAGGTTATAAATGCAAAAATTGAAATTTTAAACAAAAACGATATAAAAACAGTTATAGATTTTTTTGCTCAAAATGCTTCATTTAAGAAAGAAAATAAAAAACTTTACGCATATATAAGATGTAACGAAAATGCTTTGTTTTATTTTTTAATGCAATATACAGAATCTTTTATTATTGTTTCACCAAATTCATTAATCGAAAGAATGAAAAGCGAAGCTAAAAAAATACTGGAAATATATAAATAGAATAATAAGTTGCATTATAAAAACGAGTTGTGTAATTGGTTGAATATATACTTATAGAAAAAAGTTAATTTTTTAAGCACTTCTATATTCGGATTGCTAAAAAGCACATTAAAGGTGTAAAATTAGACTAATATTTAATGAAAGGAGATGAAATAATGGATAATGTAAATAAAAAACAATTTGTGCCATATTTTGTTTTTGCTGGTCTTGCATTTCTTGGATTAATGTTCGTTTTGTTTTTTAATATGTATTCAATTTTAACATTGCTTCAAATTGGTACTAGAGATTTCGAATATTACGCAACATTTTTCCATGTTGTTGGAGGTGGACTTGGTGACCTTGAAGATGGTTTATTAATTCAAATAGCATTTATTGGTCTTTTAATAACTTATTTTGTAAGATTTGTATTATTTTTACTCAGTGGATTATGCAAAGCTAATGTTATTAAGAATGAAAAATTGTTACTTGGTTTATCAAAAGCAAACAAAACATGTTCAATAATTTTCTTTATTATTGACGCTATTATGGCATTAATTTTATTGATTAACGGCTTTGTTCAATTAGGACCTGTTGCTGGTGGTCTTGGACTTCTTGAAGACTTCTATTTCTTTGGTGTAAGCCTTGCTTCAATGATTGCTGCAATTAAATTAAATAGAAGCGTTGTTGCCTCTCAAGAGAAAGCTATCTAATAACAAATTGAAAACATCAAGACTTTAGGGAAACTTAAAGTCTTTTTTTATCGTTTTATTTGAAATCTTCAAATAGTAGAACTAAGATGAACATATTCGAGGTGATAAATATGGAAAACTATGTTCCTGGAAACACAAAATTAGTTGAACTAAAAAATATTGAAAAAGAATTCAATATTAATTGCAGGCTTTTTGGAAAGGTTGAAAATACTAATCCAAGCGGTTCTATTAAAGCTCGTCCTGTCTATCAAATGCTTCTTGATTATAAAAAAGACGGCATTTTAAAAGAAGATTCAATCGTTGTTGAAGCCACAAGCGGAAACACTGGTATTGCGCTTGCATATTATACAAAAGTATTTAATTATCGACTTATTATATATATGCCAAAAAGTATGTCGGAAGAAAGAAGAAGAATGATAACTTCTCTTGGTGGAGAATTATGCCTTGTTGATGGTGGCATGAAAGAAGCTGAAGAACTCGCTTCAAAAAGAGTTAAAGAAGATCCGAAGGCTTTTATGTTTGATCAATTTAATAATAAAAACAATGTTAAAGCTCATTATCTAACAACTGGCCCTGAAATTTATAAAGATTTGCCAACAGTCAAATATGTTTTTGGAGGCATTGGAACAGGCGGTACTGTAAGTGGAATTGCTGAATATTTTAGTGATAACAATTTATCAGTGAAAGTGATTGGAGTTGAACCATTTGAATCTCCTCTTCTTACAAAACATATTTCTGGAAAACATCTTATTCAAGGTATCGGAGCTAACTTTGTTCCATCAATTCTTCGATTAGATTTACTTAAAGATATTGAAGACGTTAAAAGCGAAGAATCAATCATGATGGCTAGAAAAATTAGAGATATTGAAAATATTGATGTTGGTATTTCTTCTGGCGCTGCTTTACTTGGAGCAATTTCTTATATAAAAAGAAATAACATAACTAATGAAGATATTGTTATAATATTCCCTGATAAAGGAGATCGTTATCAGTGGTAAAGCAATGCTTTAATAGGAAATTAATTGTTGAATTTGTTGAAGAAATTGAGAAATATTTCTTCTGTGATGAATCATTAGAAAAAGCAAATAAATTATTTTCTTGTGCGATTTGCGATGACAAGAAAAATAGAATTTCGTTTTTCAAAGAACTTCCTATAGTGAAACAAGAGCTTAAAAGCGATCTTTCTTATTTTTTCGAAAGCGATCCCGCTAGCGATACTGAAGAAGAAATTGTTTATTGCTATCCTGGTTATAAAGCAATTACTTATTATAGAGTTGCTCATTTGTTATATAAGCTCAACTTGAAACTTCAAGCGCGTATCATCGGTGAGCATGCCCATTTTATGACCGGAATTGATATTCATCCAGGCGCTAATATAGGTTGTCCATTTTTTATCGATCATGGAACAGGTATCGTTATTGGTGAAACATCCATTATCGGTGATTATGTAAAAATGTATCAAGGTGTTACTATTGGTGCTTTATCATTACGTGGCGGAAGAGCGATGAAAGAAATAAAACGACATCCAACAATCGGTAGCCACGTAACGATATATGCAAACGCATCAATTCTCGGTGGAGATGTTATCATTGGTGATAATGTTGTTATAGGCGGAAACGTTTATTTAACTAATAGCGTTCCAGATAATCATAAGGTGCTTAACAAAGAACCAGAATTAATTGTTCTTAAAAAATAATATGGAAGTATTTGTTACTTTAATTACTTTATTCGTAGTTGGTTCAGTTACAGGTTATTTGATTGAATTATTATGGCGAAGATTTGTTTCTCAACATCATTGGGTAAATCCAGGTTTTTTAGTTGGACCTTATCTTCCTATCTATGGATTTGGAACGATTGCTTTATATGGAATTAATTTTTTAGTTGATTTAATTCCTTTTCCAGATGATTTATTGTGGCTTAAAATAGTTTCATCAATATTAATTGTTGGTATTGCATTGACTCTAATTGAATTTATTGCTGGTTTAATATTTATTAAAGGTTTAAAAATTAAATTGTGGGATTATAGCAATTCAAAAGGAAATATAATGGGTATTATTTGTCCATTATATTCGCTTTTTTGGCTTGTTATTGGTGCTGCATATTATTTCCTTATAAATAAGCCTTTAACTGATTTAGTAAATTTTTTAGCATCTTATCCAATATATTATTTCTTTGTTGGTATTGTTTTAGGAATGATTTTAGTGGATTTTGCTTATTCAATTCATCTTGCAAGCAAGTTGTCAAAATTCGCAAAAGAAAACAAGGTTATTGTTTCATTTGATAAATTTAAAGAATATGCGAAAGAAAAGAATAAAATTGTAAAAGGAAAGCTAAAAAATAAATTTAAAAAACCGTTCTTCTTTAGATTCGCAAATATAAAAGATTTAATTGCAAATTATAAAATTAAACAAACCGAAAATAACAATATAAAAGAAATTCCGACTGAAATTAATATTGAAGAAAATGATGATAATATAAAAAAATCAAAACAATGATTTGAAGATGTAATATCGCTTAATATTTAACAACTTAAGCGATTATAAATGCTTTTTTGAGTTATTAAATATAATTGAATAATAGTAAAATATTTTTATCATGATATAATCATAAATATGATTAAGTTGTTTTTATTGTTATTATCCCTTGCTATTGGAGGAGTTTCTGGTTTTCTTTTTTATACATTGGCAAATAATGACATATTTCTAACAATACTTGTAAGTATCGGTTGTTTTGTAGGAGCGATACTTGTTTTTGTTATTTTATTTTTTGTCATTTTATTTTTTGCTACATTTTTCGAAAGCAAAAAGAAAACTAGACTATATCAAAGCAAATATTTTCGATTTGTTTTACTTTTATGCGATAAATTTCTTTTTTCACTTTTTAATATGAAACTTCATTTAAATGGAATCAATATGCTTACCAAAAGCGAAACATATCTTTTAGTGGGTAATCATCGAAGCAATCTCGATAGCATAATTATTGATTATTATTTAAAAGACTTTCCACTTGCCTTTATTGGGAAGGAATCATTGTTTAAAATTCCGTTCGTTGGAAAGATTATTCATGGTTGCGCATATTTAAAGCTTAATAGAGATGATGTTAATGAAGAATTTAAAACTATCAGTGATGCAATTACGATGATGAATAGAAGTGACAATCCTATATCTATTGGTGTGTTTCCAGAAGGAACAAGAAACAAATCTAATGACCCAAAAAATGTACAAGCATTTAAACCAGGAACGTTTAGAATAGCCAAAAAAACTAAAAAACCTATTGTTATAACTGCATTAAGAGGAACGAAAGAAATTAATAATAATTTATTATTTAAAAAACATGATTGCTATTTAGATATAATAGAGGTGTTAGAATTTGATCAATATAAAGATATGGATGTTAACGAAATTGCTTTATATTGTGAAAATAAAATTAAAGATTTTTTAAAGGAGACAGTTAAATGAGATACGTAATTTACAACCCGCTTTCAAGCCATTGTCCAGATTTGGATTTCTTGAAAAATAAAATGAAAGAAATTGATGAAAGCAAAGAATGCACTTTTGTTGATGGAACAACAGTTGATGATGGCGATAAGTTTTTAGATAAATTTTCTAAGGATGACGACCTTGTTATTGTTGGTGGTGATGGAACACTTAACCATATGGTTAATATGGCGGATTTTGATAAACATGATGTTAAAGTTTATCTTTATAAAGCTGGAAATGGAAATGATTTTCTCCGCGATATAAATGAATTAAAAGAAGATTTTATTGAGATCACAAAATATTTAAAGAACTTACCTGTTGTTACAATCAATGGCGAAAGTAACAAATTTATTAACGGTGTTGGTTTTGGTGTCGACGGAATGGTTTGTGTTGAAAGCGACAAAATGAAAGCGAAAGGCAAAAAGAATATTAATTACACAACGCTTGCTATTAAGCTTTTATTGTTCAAATTCAAGCGTGTTAACGCAACAGTCAATGTTGATGGGAAAGAATATAATTTCAAAAACGTGTTTATTGGTTCGGCTATGAACGGAAAATATTATGGTGGTGGTATGAAAGAAGCACCAACACAAGATAGAAATTCTGACACCGTAAGTGTTGTTGTTTGGCACGATTTGAATAGATTGAACGCCTTAATGAATTTTCCAAAAATCTTTACTGGTGAACATATTAAATCAAAACATTGTACAATTATTCACGGAAAAAATATAACAATGACTTATAGTAAACCGACTGATTTGCAAATTGATGGTGAATCATTGCACGCAATCACATCTTATAGCGTTATAAAGAAATAAAATAAAAAACGTTCGTCTTGTGTGGCGAACGTTTTTTTAGAATTCTGGATCAATTTTATGTGCAACCTTAAATGCAAAAATATCACTTATTAGTGATGATGTAAATCCCACTAATAACATTAATGGCATCGACATAAGCATATTTAATAACAATTGGTCAATTGAATTGAATGTGTTGAACACAAAATAATTAAACAAAGAAGATACAGGAGTAATTCCTAAATAATAGACAATAGATATAGCTAATGTTGCCAATAGTCTATATGGAGCATTTCCTGTATATGTATCATTTTTTACATGGAATAATCCTGTAAACCATTTCCCAATCAGTGAAAGAGGTACGAATATTCCTATTGTATTAGCTAAAAGATAGGAAAGACCATAATTAATAAAAAATATTCCCCAATTAATTTGATTGAAATCAATTGATAATATTCCGCTTTGCAAATCAGTGCAACCTATAAGTGTGCTTGTTAGCGTTAAAAACAAACAAACAGGTAAATTACAAAGAAGACTATATATGATTCCGCTACCTTTAATTTTCATAGACTAAAATTATATTGTTAATAAGGAACATTGTAAAGGATACAAAAAAGAATTATGAACTTTCATAATTCTAGTCATACTAATTATTGTTCAAAGTAAATCTTGCTAAATGTTATATCATCAAAACCGTAATAGTTTCTTTTGGCACTTTTTAGTCCTTTATAAATTTCATCAATTATTTCTTGTCTAAATCTAGCTAATGCTTCATCGGCAAAATGGTTAAGTGCGTCATAAATATCGCCGTATTTTGTTGCATATAAATGTGGATTATCTTTAACTAAATAATGTAACCCTTTTTGATTAACTTCAGCTTTTACATCTCTTGCAACTATATAGAGAGCATCTTTTGTTGTCTTATCTTTGTCAACATAAAATTCTTTACCGGTGATGTCGATGCTCACATATACGTCACATTCTCCTATGTTATCTCCGGCTTTATTGCTGACAAAAAATCTATAAAATTCTTTAGGATCTGTATCTTTTGGATACATTGTTAAAAGAAATCTTCCATTTGGAAATCTATATTTTGAAATGCTTTTTGTATTGTAAAATCCAAGAACAATTGTATCCACATAATCTAGCCAATGGTATTTGCTTATTGACCTAGTATCACCGTGAAGTATAGCCTCTTCTTCAAGATTTTTTCTATAATTATCAAGAAACTCTTTTTGATCACATTCTTTTTGCTTATTATCCTTCATTCGTTTTATATAAACATCGATACTGTAGTCATCAATTCTCTGTTGTTGAAGATCATACCTTAATGCCAAGTAATAAGCATCACCTGTTAAATTTCCGCATGATTCACAGCTATATTGTTCGATTCCTGTTTTATATACTCTATCGCCACATAGTGGACAAGAAAAACCATTGAGATAATTCTTTCCACCTAATTTTGTTTTAAATTTATCAAATAAACCCATATTATTTTTCCTCTTTATAATGTTTATTTTATTATTTTATTAATAATTTTCGAATAGTTTTTAATCAATTAACACAATTTTTGAGATTTTTATTTTAGACTTTTCACCATTTGGTCAAAAATATTTAAATAATTATACGATCGATGGTTTTTTATTGCGGTTGATAAAAGAGAAAATGTAACAACAAATAAAGGTTGTATTTGTATTGGAGATATGAA
>DNPJ01000020.1 GCA_003501485.1 Bacillota bacterium | reverse complement strand
GAATTTGTGTTAAGCATGGATACGACGCTCCAGCCCATGTTCCACCTACTCTATTAAAGGCAGACATAATAGCGTTAGAGCCACCTTCTTTAACTGCGATTTCGAATGGTTTTAAGTAATTTTCTCTTAAATTTTGTTCTGTACACCATGTATTTAATCCGCCTGGGTTAGGTCCTGGTTCGGACAATACAAAGTGTTTCAAATAACAATATAATCCGTTAATTTTAGCGCCTCTAATAACTTCGGCCGCTAATTTGCCGCTAATGAAACCATCTTCACTATAATATTCATAGTTTCTAGCGGTATATGGAGATCTATGCAAATTAACTCCAGGAGCATACCAACCAGACATTCCAGTTGCTTGTGCTTCCACACCCATAGATAATCCCATTCTATAAGCAATTTCGCTATTCCATGTTGAACCGATTAAGGTTTCGCTAGGATATGCTGTCCATTTTGCTTTAGCATCTCCTCCAACAGATAAAACGTTAGCGTTAAATCCCGCAGGACCATCAGTGTCAAGAGCTTTTGGTTTGCCAATTGATTCAATGGCTTTAGTGGAAAATCCTCCGTCTTCAACTAATTTGCACATATCATCCGCTGACATTTGGTTCAATAATTTGTCCCAAGTCTCACTATTATAATTGCTTAAATCCGCGATTAATGCTTCATTAGCAACTAACTTAGTACCGTTACCTTTTAATTCTGCCAAAGAGGCTGATGAACCATCTTCTTTAGTAACGATTCTTAGTCCACTATCAACACCTAATGTTGGCATGGTATCAGTATCGTAGACATCATTTACAAAATTTGATCCATTTCCATTATTACTTGGTGTTTTAGCGTGTACTTTAGGAAATGTGTTAACAAAATCATTTCTTGAAAGATATTGTTTTTCAGCACCAACTGTACTTCCGTCAATAGGAGTATCAGCGTAAGCTCCTTCACCAGTCATTCTATTTTTTACAAATTGTTTTGTGGTTGGATCCATTTTATAAGTGATTCCACCAGCTTCAACATTGTAAGTGAAGGTGTTATTTTCCATTTCTTTTAAGTTATGAGAATCAGTCATGAATTTAACTTCATATTCACCTTCATCGAGTTCGTAACCTGCAAATCCGTTTTTATTCTTATCATATGCATCATAAGAAGCGAAATCGTATGCATCAAAAGAAATATTTAATTTTTGTGTTTGACCAGGTTTAAGTTCAACTGTTTTAGCAAATGCCACTAAGTTGGAACTTGATTTTTCAATTCCGCCTTTCTTATAAGGTGGATTTACATAAACCTCAACTACGTCTCTACCACTAACAGTTCCAGTATTTGTTACGCTAACTGTGTATTTAAATTCTGTATATTTGCTAAGAGAATCAAAATTAGGTTTTTCTTCTATTTCCCAATCAAATGAAGTATATGATAAACCGTAACCGAATGGATATTGAACGACACCTTCATATCCTGTGCCATAATCGTTTGTAACACCGTTCCAGTATCCTTCTTTATCAGCGGTTTCGTACCATTTATAACCGATATAAATATCTTCTACATATTGAATATGAGAGCCAATTTTAATTCTATTGGCGTAAGATGGCGCAGTATCTGGTTCATAAGAATAAGTATCAGTCACTCTTCCTGAAGGAGAGGTTTTGCCCCATAAAATTTCAGGGATTGCAGTAGCAGCAGATTGACCAGTTAGACCAACATAAATAGCGGAATCTACATTGCTTGAATCAACAATTCCTAAATGCATTGTGTTGCATGTGTTGACGATTACAATAACATTCTTGAAATTTTCATGAGCCATTTTAATTAAATCGTCTTCATATTTAGTTGTATCTTGATAAGTTCTAGTATTATCGGTTTCTGTTCCCTTTTCAGTTGTTAATGTTTGTTCAGTAGGAATTTCACCCATGTTTTCTCCACCGATTCTGCTTAAAACAATAATCGCAGTATCGGAGAAAGCTTTAGCATTAGCTAACATTTTGTCTGTATAAAATTCTCTACTAGGTTCTTTTAATTCATATGAACCTCTTGTTCTTGTGCCCCAATTTTTAGCATTATATGCATCAATAATTTCTGTATTATATTCGATATTGGCGTTTTTAAATGCTTGAAGCAAGGTTACTTGTTTATCAGGATTAATAGTAGATGAACCACTACCAATACCCTTAAGCAAGAAACCATTGTCTGTCGCGGCGTAGCCAAATAAATTAACTTTAGTAACTGACTCATCTAAAGGTAAAGATTTTTTTGATGAAGAAGATAAAGTATTATTTTTCAATAAAACAATACCTTCTTTTCCCATTTCTTTACATAATTCATCACCTAAAGCAGATGCTTTTTCAACATCTTCACCTTCAAAAGAAACACCATTACCGCATAATGCATTAGTTATTACACCATTAAATACGTAGCAAACAGCATTTCCAGCAATTAATGTATTAACTAAAACACCTAGCCCTACTAAAGACAAGACTTTAACTGCTTTTTTCATATAAAACTAGTCCTTGAATGAAACTTCAAATTTATCAATGTTAATTGTGCCAGATCCACCAGTCAATGTGCCTTCAAATGGAATTGCATCAATGAGTTCGACATAAATAATGTTATCACCTTTTTTAAGTTCCATTTCGCCAAATACGACTGATTGCCATTTAACCCAAATATTTGCATCATATGTATATGATCCATCTTCATTAGGTTGGGTTGCTCCGCCTGGAAGAATAACATCGTCAGTAATGACAACATCCTTGCCGTTAGCGGTTGCTTTTAATAATTTATTTAATTGGACGCTAGCCATTTCAATTGGTTTCCAGCTAGCCATGTCTTTTGAAATTACACAGCTTGCAGCAGTCATAGTAATGTCTGCTTTTCTATCAACTTCAGAATAAACGTGAACATTAAAGGAGTTACCTTTTTTAACTTCTCCTAAATATGCTTGTCCAGAAGCAAATTCGGCGTCTTTTTTACCATCAGAATATCTTATAGCGCCTAATTGAACACCAGAAGCACTTACTTTTTCTAAATAATTTGTAGCGTTTTCTGGAACTTCATCCTTATTGTAAATATCTTCAGCTTCAATAATATAGCCATTGAAAACTTCTATATTATATGATCCAGTTTTGTCTTTATAAGTTACTGTAACAGTATATGCGCCTTTTTCTAAATCTTTTAATCCTTCGCCGGTCATGTCAGCAGTAACATCTTTTGAATTAATTGTTAATGTGTAGGCTGTAACTTCTTTTTCAGTACCATCTTCAAGAACTGCGATTACTTTTAATCCATTATTAGTTACAGCTGTGCCCAATGGGAATCTTGTTTCGCCAGCATATTCAACTTTAATTGATTCAACTTTTACTGAAACAACTGTAATTGCTACATCAAGAGTAACACCTTCATAAGTAATTGTGACTTTTGTGTCTCCTTCTTTTAATGGAGTTTTGTCATAACTAATATCATTTTTGTTTAGTTCTTCATCAATGCCGTGGCTCCAATAAGCTTTAACTTTAATACCTGTTGGATCGAAAATATCGCCTTCCATGTACTCAGTTTTGCTAGGTGCAGTAACTAATTCAAGTTTTGTTACATGAGGTTCTTCGTCAGGAATTGTGCTTGTTACTCCTGAACTAGAATTTGAATTGCTAGAAGTGGTGTCATTACACCCCCCCCGCAGTGCCCGCTATTACCATCAGAGATAGTAATGACAGAATTTTTAGATTTCTTTTTTTCATATAATCTCCTCTATTTTGTATAAAACAATTAATTAAATCAGTACGATTTTAGATAAATCGTTTCATACTTTGTCCACTTGGACACCTAAATTATGAAATGTAAGCCCTTTGATTTCAATATTTTCGATAAATTTTTTTATTTAAATTCTATATAAAACAAATAAATCATTTAAAACAGGCGAAAACATTATTAAAAAGGGTTTGATTACAAAAAAAGATGACAATATATGCCATCTTATATTTAAATGATTTTCAACTTTTATAATGAATCTTTCAAGATCGCTAGGATGTCTTCCTCATATAATGGTGCCCATGCATCTTTTAAGCCTTCATTGACCGCTATATGATGAGCCATTTCTTCTAAGCGAGAATCATCAATTCCAACTTCTCTTAAATGCATAGGAATATTAATCGACAAAAAGAAATCGTATGTTTTTTGGATCGCTAGTTTTGCAATTTCATATGGTTGTAAATTTTTATCAATATTAAAGATATGAGTTCCATAACTAACAAATCGAGGCAAAGTCTTATCATTTAAAATATGCTTCATCCAACGTGGAGTAATAATGGCAAGGCCCTCACCATGAGTAATATCATAATAGCCACTTAAAGCATGCTCAATTCCATGACAAGGCCAACCTGAAGAACTATTGCCAAGGGCAAGTATACCATTACACGCTAAAGAGCAATCAACCATTAATTCGCTTCTCGCTTTATAATCGTTTGGATTTTCTAATGCTAATTTTACATTTTTCATTAAGCTCAAAATTGTTGCTTCGCACATTCCATCAGTTAATATCGAAGTATCTTCGCAAAAATACTGTTCAATAACATGATTTATTGCATCTGCTGTGCCGGCAGATGTCTGTTTTTTAGAAACACTAAATGTATAAGTAGGATCTAGTATAGATGCAACTGGGTAAAGAAGTTCATCAATATAACCTACCTTATCATTAGTTTCTTTTCTTGAAATTACGCATCCAGCATCATATTCAGATCCTGTTGCGGCGAGAGTTAAAATGTCCACTAGTGGAAGAGCTTTTTTAGCTTTTACTTTATAAGAAATTAAATCCCACGGATCGCCTTCATATAAAGCGCCTGCGCAAATTGCTTTTGAGCAATCTAGAACACTACCTCCACCAACAGCTAATACTACATCAATGTGATTTTCTTTACATAAACGAACACCTTCTAAAACACTTGGATTGTATTTTGGATTTGGCTCAATACCTGCTAATTCATAAATTTCAAAATCTTTTAATAGTTCCTTTACTCTATCATAAAGACCAATTTTTTTAATGCTTCCTCCGCCATAAGTTAGTAATATTTTCTTTCCTAATGGCTTTATGACATCAGGAAGAGAAAGAATTGCGCCTTTACCAAATATTAATTTTGTTGGAGTATAATAAGTAAAATTTTTCATTTTAATTTTCCTTCCTTCTTAACAATTTTTGCCCATTTTGTAGGCTTCTTTTAAGTAATTAGATTGAAGAATATCGCCTTTTTTCTCCATGCCGCCTGCTATAATCACACCTTTTTCTGGACAATTTTCTAAACAATCTCTGGAGAAACCACGGATCGCTTCCACAGTTGAAGTCAAGTTCTTAATTTGATCATCCCATGCAGTTATCATGATATATATTTCAGCGCGTATTTCAGTATAATTTTGTACCATGCGATCAATAAATACTTTCAGTTGCCCATCCATAGAATAAAAATAAACTGGAGAAGCTAATACAATAACTTGCGCTTCTTTCATTTTTTGAGCTAATTCATTCATATCATCATTTTTAAAACAATGACCTAATTTTGTGCATGCATAGCAACCTTCGCAATATTGAATGTTTTTCTCATGCAAACGAATATATTCAACGTTGTTTCCTGATTCTATGGCTCCTTTTTCAAAAGCCTGACATAAAAGATCTGAATTTCCATCTTTTCTAGGAGATGAACTAATAATTAATACTTTTTTCATTTTTTAAGTCCTCTTTCTTTTAAAAATCTATCATGAACATATTTTTCTGTTCCGTCATTAATCGCTTGTTCGTAATAAGAAATTTTTCGCTCCACGCACGCTAAACTTTCTTCGATTTCGTGCTTTTGTTTTTCTAATTCTTCTTTTTGATGCTTCATAATATTTAATCTTTCTTTTAAAGTTTCGTCCCCTTCTTGAATAAGTTGCATATATTCACGAATTTCAGGAATTGAAAGACCAGCTTTTTTAAAGCACGCAATAATTCTTAATGTTTCTAACTCTAGTTCGGTAAAAACACGGTAATTAGATTCTTTTCTTTTCAAAAAAGGAAAGAGCCCTTCTTTATCATAATATCGAAGTGTTGAAATTGTTAATCCTGTTTTCTTAGATATTTCTTGTATAGAGTAATTCATTTTT
>DNPJ01000012.1:5623-37961 GCA_003501485.1 Bacillota bacterium | reverse complement strand
AGATTGTTTTTTCAGGAATTAATCATATTAAAACAGGTGCTAAAAAATCTGTTACTTCTCAAAACGCCAAAATTATTGTTTTTGATAGGAACGCAGTTGGTATTGCTTCACCTATTTTGAAGATAGATGAAAATGACGTAAAAGCATCTCACGCTGCGATTGTTGGACAATTAAATTCTGATCACATGTTTTATTTGATGTCACGTGGTTTAAGTAAAGAAGACGCAAGACAATTAATTACACTTGGTTATTTGGAACCAATAAGCAAACTATTTAACGCCGAAAACAAAGAAAAAATCAAAAAAGCAATTGAGGAGGCAATTTAAATGATTGATCCTTATAAGATTAGAAAAGATTTTCCAATGTATGTAAACAAAACCAAAATGCAAAATCATGATTTGGTTTTTTTAGATAATGCTTCAACAACATTTAAACCCTACTCAGTTATAAAAGCAGTAGATCAGTATTTATCTTTTGAAACATCTAATTCCCATAGAGGTGATTACGATTTGTGTTATCATACTGATCTAAAAATTGAAGAAGCGAGAAAAACAATTGGAAATTTTATTAATGCTGATGCAAATGAAATCGTTTTTACAAGTGGCGCTTCAATGTCACTAAATATGATTGCATATGGTTATGGAGCTAAATTCTTAACTAAAGATGATGAAATTTTATTAACTGAAGCAGAACATGCCTCAAATATTTTACCTTGGTTTAAAGTTGCAAGCATTACTGGTGCTAAAATTAAATATATTCCTTTGAACGAAGAAGGAAGACTCACACTTGAAAATGTTGAAAAATCAATAAGTAGTAAAACAAAAATTATATCTATTGCTCAGGTGACAAATGTTCTTGGTTTTACTGTTGATATAAAAGGAATTTGTAAAATAGCACACAAAAACAACATTATTGTTGTTTGTGACGGTGCACAATCTGTTCCTCACATGAAAATCGATGTTAAAGATTTAGATGTTGATTTTTTAGCGTTTTCCGGGCATAAAATGTGCGGTCCAACCGGTATAGGATGTATTTACGGAAAATATGACCTTCTTGATAAAATGGATCCATTATTATCTGGCGGTGGAATGAATGCAAAATTTGAAATGTGTGGAGATGTTAAATATTTAAATCCACCAGCAAAATTTGAAGCAGGAACACTAAATATTGAAGGCATTTATGGATTAAAAGCCGCTGTTGAATATATTAATAATATTGGTATTGAAAATATACATGAATACGAACAAGAATTAAGAACATATGCTATATCAAAATTTAAGCAAATCCCAAATATTTTGATATATAATGAACATGCTGACAGTGGAATTATAACATTTAATATAAAAGGTATTTTTGCTCAAGATTTAGCTACTTATCTTAATAGTAAAGGTATTGCTTTAAGAAGCGGACAACATTGTGCAAAAATTTTGGTTTCGTTTTTGAAAGAAGTGGCAACGTGCCGAGCTTCTTTATATTTTTATACAACAAAAGAAGATATCGACTATTTGGTCGAAGTTTTAAAGAATGGTGGTGACTTTTTAGATGCCTATTTCGCTTAGCCCTCAAATGATGAGACAAATTATCATGGATCATTACGAAAATCCTCAACATAAGCATGCTCCTGATAACAAGAATTATGAATCTATACATATGGATTCTACAAACTGTATCGATGATATAATCGTTTATGTTTTGCAAAAGGATGGAATAATTGAAGATTGTTTTTTCGATGGCGTTGCATGTACGATTTCAACTGCATCAACAGATATTATGTGTGGTTTAGTTATTGGAAAATCTTATGATGAAGCCAAATATATAATTGAACAATATAAGAAAATGATTCACGAAGAAGAATATGATGCATCAGTTTTAGATGAAGCTATTGTTTTTATGAATACATCTAAGCAAGCAGCTAGAATTAAATGCGCTACAATTGGGTGGGATGGATTAGATGATATTTTGTGTCATCACCATGAACATAAATAATTATGGAAAAGAAAATATTAGATAATCAAGATTACAAGTACGGTTTCAAAGATAAAGATGTTTCGGTTTTTAACACTGGAAAAGGTTTAACTGAAGAAGTTGTTAGAGAAATATCGAAACTAAAAAATGAACCAGAATGGATGCTTGAATTTCGTCTTAAAGCGTATAAGGCTTTTTTAGAACTTCCAATGCCATCATTTGGTCCAGATTTATCAAGTCTTGATTTTAATTCTTATACTTATTTTATTAGGCCAAGTAAAAAAGTTGAAAAAGACTGGGATAAAGTTCCTGAGACTATAAAAAATACGTTTCAAAAGTTAGGAATTCCTGAGGCTGAGCAAAAATATTTATCTGGTGTAACGACACAATATGAAAGCGAAGCCGTTTACCATAACATGCTTAAAGAAGTTGAAGATAAAGGTGTTATTTTCCTTTCAACAGATCAAGCTTTAAAGGTATGCCCTGATATTGTAAGAAAATATTTTAATAGTGTTGTTCCTTTTAGAGATAATAAATTCGCCGCACTTAACGGTGCCGTATGGTCGGGTGGTTCGTTTATTTATGTTCCAAAAGGTGTAAAACTTGATAAACCACTTCAATCTTATTTTAGAATTAATAATGAAAAAAGTGGGCAATTTGAACGCACACTTATTGTTGTCGACGAAGGTGCTGATGTTCATTATGTTGAAGGTTGCACAGCCCCTATTTATAGCAAAGACTCATTGCATGCCGCTGTTGTAGAAATAGTTGTATTAAAAGATGCAAAATGTCGTTATTCAACTGTTCAAAACTGGTCAACAAATATTATAAATTTAGTTACAAAGCGAGCATGGGTTGGAGAAAATGGTCAAATGGATTGGATCGATGGGAACATCGGTAGTCAAACAAATATGAAATATCCTGCATGTATACTTGCTGGAGAAGGTGCCAGAGGAAATTGCATTTCAATTGCAGTTGCTGGAAAAAATCAATACCAAGACGCAGGCGCAAGAATGATACATTTAGCAAGCAATACATCATCGACAATTATTTCAAAATCGATAGTTAAAAACGGTGGTGTAGCAAATTATCGTGGCACTGTAAGACATGTGAAAAATGCATTAAACTGCAAATCACATATTGAATGTGATACTTTGATTTTAGATGATGTTTCAAAGAGCGATACAATTCCAACAAACATGGTAATGAATAACACTTCTTTTATTGAACACGAAGCTACAGTCAGCAAGATTAATGAAGATCAACTATTTTATTTAATGAGTAGAGGGATGTCTAAAAAAGATGCCACACAAATGATTATCATGGGATTTATCGAACCGTTTTCAAAAGAACTACCAATGGAATATGCGGTTGAATTAAATCAACTAATTAAAATGGATATGGATGGAAGCATTGGATAATGACTAGATTTGATGTAATTGTTGTTGGGGGCGGTCATGCAGGTGTTGAAGCGTGTGCAGCATGTGCGCACATGGGTCTTTCAACTCTTTTGATTACTTTAAATAAAAAAATGATATCAAATATGCCTTGCAATCCTTCCATTGGAGGAAGCGCAAAAGGAATAGTTGTTCGCGAAGTAGACGCACTTGGCGGAATGATGGGAATCGCTGCAGATCACGAATATCTTCAGATGAAAATGCTTAATACCGGAAAAGGTCCTGGCGTACAATGTCTAAGAGCTCAAGAAGATAAATATTTTTATCCGCATTATATGCAAACAATGCTTCAAAATGTTTCCAACTTAACAATTTTAGAAGGCCAAGTAGTTGATTTGATTCATAATGATAAAGAAGTGTTTGGTGTAATTTTAGATAATGGGGATTATATATATTCTAAGGCTGTTGTTATTGCTACTGGAACATATATGGAAAGCAAAATTCTTCGTGGAACAACAGTATTTTCTGGTGGACCTGATGGAGAAAAACCTTCTATTGGTTTGTCAAAATCTCTTCAAAAAATGGGAATTGAAATTGTTAGATTTAAAACTGGCACCCCTCCAAGAATCAAAAAATCATCAATCGATTTTTCAAAAGCTATTCCTCAATATGGAATGGATGGGAAATTAGCGTTTTCATATACTACAAATACTTTTATTCCGCTTAGTCAACAACTTCCTTGTTATTTAATTTATTCTAATGAAAAAACACACGAGATTATTCGTTCTAATTTGGACAAAACTGCAACATATAATGGTATCCAAACAGGAATAGGACCAAGATATTGCCCATCTATCGAAAGCAAAGTAATGACATTTGTTGATAAAACTAGACATCAACTATTTCTTGAACCTGAGTTTAAAGATGGTGAATCAATTTATTTGCAAGGTTTTTCGACTGCGATGAGCGAAGATATTCAAGAAAAAATGGTTCATTCATTAATAGGAATGGAGAATGCACAATTTTTAAAATATGCGTATGCAATCGAATATGATGCAATAAAACCAGAGCAATTTGATTTAACGTTGAAAGTTAAAAAATATAATGGATTATATGGTGCTGGGCAAATATGCGGAACATCAGGATATGAAGAAGCAGCAGGTCTAGGGCTTATTGCTGGTATTAATGCTGCGCTTTATGTTTTGAATAAAGAGCCATTTATTTTAAAAAGAAACGAGTCCTATATCGGCGTAATGATTGACGATATTGTAACCAAAGGAGTTAACGATCCATATCGTTTGCTTTCTTCACGAGCTGAATATCGACTTTTGTTAAGACATGATAATGCTGATTTGCGCTTAACTGAGTATGGACATAATCTTGGTTTAATTAGCGAAGAACGATATCAGAAGTTTCTAGAAAAAAATCAAAATATTCAAAAATCCTTGCAAATATTAAATAAAACATATTTAGGCGCAAACAAAAAAACTAATGATTATCTAGCGAGTCATGGTTTAGAAACTTTAACTGCTGGTGTCAGTGGTGCCGAATTTTTAAAACGTCAAAATGTTAAATATCAAAATGTATATGACTTAGTAGAAGAACTTCATGAAGTACCTCTTGATTATATTGGTGTTTCGCAGCTTGAGATTATGGTCAAATATGAAGGCTATATAAAAAGAGAACAAAAAGAAGCAAATAGTTTTGATAAATTTGATAATTACAAAATTCCAAATGATATTGATTATTTATCCATGCACGGATTAGCCCTTGAAGCAAGGCAAAAACTTGACAAAGTTAAACCTCTAACGATTGGACAAGCGAGCAGAATTTCTGGCGTTAACCCAAGTGATATTTCAGTATTGATTTTAAATATTAAGAAAAACAATTATGAATAAGATATTAATCAAGAAATTTATTGAAGATGAATTAAAAATAGATGTTGATGATGAAACATTATTCAATTTTGAAACATATGAAAAATTGCTTCTAGAAACGAATAAAAAATTCAATTTAACATCAATTGAAGATGAAGAAAGTGTTTTGTATAAGCATTTTATAGATTCTTTGTATGCTGCTAAATTTGTTGATTTCAATAAAAAAACATTATGTGATTTAGGAACAGGAGCAGGTTTTCCTGGTTTGGTATTAGCAATTATGTTTCCTGCTCTAAATGTCACATTAGTGGAATCAAATGGCAAAAAAGTTAGCTTTTTAAAATTGGTGACCAATGAATTAAAACTAAAAAATGTTAATATCATAAACAAAAGAGCAGAAGAATTAAACAACTTAAAAAATAATTTTAATTATGTCACTGCAAGAGCAATGACACGACTAAATATTTTAGTTGAATTAGCAATTCCTTTATGCAAAGTTAACGGGGAATTATTAGCTTATAAATTATTTGATGTTGAAAAAGAAATACTTGATGCAAAAAATGCATTAACTCAATTAGATTCAAAAATTGAAACAATTTATAAATATGAACTCCCAAACAATGTTGATAAAAGGAGTTTATTAATTATTAAAAAGATTAAAAATACTAAAAAGCGATTCCCTCGTGAATTTTCAAAAATATCATCCAACCCATTATAAGTGTGTTATACTTTAATTGTTTCAGGGCAAGGTGAAATTCCTGACCGGTAGTAAACCCTACGAACCTAATTATTAGGTTGATCTAGTGAAATTCTAGAGGCGACAGTAAAGTCTGGATGAAAGAAACATTTCTTTTGTGCCCTGAATAAGGGTATTTTTTATGGATAAAGTAAAAACAATTTCTTTCGCAGCACTTTTGATTTTATGGTTTTTTATTTTGTTAAAAATTGTATCAAAAAACAAAAAGAAGACTGAGTATTCAAATGTAACAAAAACTATTGTTAGAATTGCTATTTTTGGAGTTATATCTACTGTACTTTATGTTGTTCCGGTTTTTAAGTTTCCAATTGTTTTCTTTCCACAATTTTTAGAATTTCATTTTGATGAAATACCTGCCTTAATAGCGGGATTTGCGTATGGTCCATTATCTGCTTTTGGAGTTCTATTAGTAAAAACGTTGATAAAACTTCCTTTTTCTTCTTCTTTAACAGTTGGTGAATTATCAGATTTTATATATTCTATCGTTTTTATTCTTCCTTCAGCATTTATATATAAAAAGCATCGCAATATTAAAGGTGCTTTATTGGGTTTATTTGTGGGTACAATGTGTCAATTAGTTGTTTCTTTCTTTGTTAACATCTTTGTAATGATCCCATTTTATCTTTTCGTATACAACATGAGTGAGGAACAACTTCTTAAAATATGCCAACTTGCTAATCCAAATATTAATGATATTAAATGGGGATATGGTTTGTTTGCGGTTTTACCATTCAATGCTATAAAAGATGTAATTGTTATCATTGTTACTTTAATAATATATAAAGCAACGCACAAATTTATTGACAAAATACAAGCATAAAAAAACCAGCAAATGCTGGAATTTTTATCTTATTTTAATTATTATTCAACGTCGATTGCACCGAATGGGCATTCGAATCCGAGTTCTCCATCGAATTCATCAACAATTGCTTTTGCGCGACCGTCGTCATCAAATTCGAAGATGTCTGGGCGAGTTCCGACGCAAAGTCCGCATGAACCGCAGAGATCTTGATTAACTTTTACTTTTGGCATATTATTCTCCTCCGATTGTTTCTTATTATAAACAAATGTTGTTTGTTCTTCAATAACTATGCGTTAATTATTTTGATATTTTTTTGCCCTTTATAAAAAAAGAATATAATGCTTAATTTAACAAACTATTTATATTAAAATAAATAAATGTCAGGAGATAACATGGAAACGAGAGTTGAAAAATTTAAAGAATATCGTGAAGAAATACAGAACTCTTTTTCTGAATCTGATCTAACGACTAAAATTGTCACATCTAATCGAGTTAACGAAATCATTGATGAACAAAATAAAATTGAAAATTGCCAAAATGATTCGAACACGATTTCATATGATCAACTGATGAATTCGTATCAGATTTATGATAAAGGTGAAATAGATGAATATGTTTCACCATTATCTTCTAAATACAAAAAGAAATTAGCCTATATTATTACCGCAATTAGTGTGAATTCGCTTTTGGCTATTGCACTATTGGTGGTTACTATATTACATTTTGGAGGTATTTTATGAATAGACGTGTCGTTGTTGCAATTGACGGACCTGCAGCAGCAGGAAAATCTACTGTTTCAAAAGCAGTTGCTAAAAAACTTGGATTTACATATATTGATACAGGCGCTATGTATCGTGCTTTTACAAGTTATGTTATCGATAAAGGTGTTGATCCAAAAGATGAAAAAGCATCTTGTGCTTTAATACCAGAAGTGAAGATTACTTTATATCCAGATGGAAAAGTAATATGCTCTGGAAAAGATGTTACTAGAGTTATTCGCGAACCATTAGTAAGTGGGAATGTCAGTTACATTGCTTCATATAAAGATATTCGTTTAGCCCTTGTCGAACAGCAAAGAGAAATGGCTAAGTCTCAGTCAGTTGTTATGGATGGTAGAGATATTGGGACTTATGTTCTTCCAAATGCTGATGTGAAGATTTTTATGGTTGCTTCAGTGAAAGAAAGAGCCGACAGACGTTATAAAGAAAACATGGAAAAAGGTATCGCGTGCACATATGAAGACATAGTCGCTGATGTTGAAAAGCGTGATAGGATAGATTCATCACGTGCTTTTGCTCCTTTAAAACCCGCAGAAGATTCTGTTTTGCTCGACACTTCTTCATTGAATATCGAAGAAGCTGTTAATGCTGTTTTGAGTATTATTAAAGAAAAAGTTGGTGAATAGAATGGCATTAGGTGTAGTAGCGCTTATTGGTAGTCCAAACGTTGGTAAATCAACTATTTTTAATCGTATCATTGGTAGAAGACGTTCAATTGTTGATGATCAGCCTGGTGTAACTAGAGATCGTTTATATGAAACAACAAGTTGGCTTGGCAAAGAATTTAGACTTATTGATACTGGTGGTATAGAAGTTGCGGATAGACCATTTCAAGAGCAAATTCGAATGCAAGCCCAACTAGCAATTGATGAAGCAGATGTAATTGTATTTATTGCTGATGGAAAAAAAGGTGTAAGCAATGATGATAGACTCATTGCAAAAATGTTATATAAAACAAAAAAACCAGTTATTTTAGCTGTAAACAAAATTGATAGTTATGAAATGGTACCAAACCTAGGGGAATTTTATTCATTAGGTCTTGGAGAACCTATTCCTACAAGCGGAGAACACGGCATTGGCATCGGAGATATTTTGGATAAAATTATCAAAAATCTTCCTGATAAAAAAGATGATGATTATACTGACGCTATTACTTTTTCGATTATTGGGCGTCCGAATGTTGGTAAGTCATCCTTAGTGAATGCTCTGCTAAATAAAGATCGTGTCATTGTTTCAAATATAGTTGGAACAACTAGAGATTCAGTTGATACACCTTTTACCAAAGATGGGCAAAATTATGTTGTCATCGATACAGCAGGATTAAAAAAGCGTGGTAAAATTTATGAAGGAGTAGATAAATATTCTTCTTTGCGCGCTTTAGCGGCTATCGATAGAAGTGAAATTGTTTTGTTTGTTATAGATGCGAATGAAGGCATTATTGAACAAGACAAACATGTTGTCGGATATGCTGTCGAAAAGAAAAAAGCGATTGTTATCGTTGTAAATAAATGGGATTTAATTAAAAAAGAACAAAATACTCAATCTGAATTTGAAAAGAAGATTCGCAAAGAGTTTGTTTTTATCGATTATGCTCCAATTGTATTTGTTTCAGCTTTAAACAAATCCAAGATTGATAATATTTATAAAATGATAAAAATGGTTCATGAAGCATATGATACGCATGTACCTACCAGTCTTTTAAACGATGTTATTCAAGATGCACAAACGATGAATGAAGCTCCTGAATTTAATCATGGTAGATTGAAAATATATTTTGCAAATCAAGCAAATTCTTGCCCTCCAACATTTGTTTTATTTGTCAACAAGCCGAAATACGCCCATTTCTCTTATATGAGATATATCGAGAATAGATTGAGAGATTCGTTTAATCTTGATGGAACTCCGATTGAAATTGTCCTTAGAGAACGTGTATAATAAAATAAACTTAAAGAAAAGGAGCTATATATATGAACAAAGCCGAATTAATGCAACTTGTTAGCGAAAAAGTTGATGTTTCCCGTGCAGATGTGGAAAATGTCGTCGACGAATTTCTTGCCTTAATTGAAAAATCAATCGTTAATGGTGAAGAAGTTAAGCTTTCTGGTTTTGGTATCTTTGAGAAAAAAGATCGCAAAGAACGTAAAGGAACAAATCCATCTGATGGTTCACATATTGTTATTCCTGCAAGTTCAACAATTGCTTTTAGACCTTCAAAGACCTTCAAAGCAAAACTCAACTAATAAGATTAGAAATAAGAAGCCGATTGATAATGGCTTCTTTTTTTATATAATAAAAATATGCAAAATAGATTATTTGATTCTTTAGCGCATTTATTTAATCAAAACGGTTTCCGTCTTTACATGATTGGTGGAACATCTAGAGATATGCTTCTTGGGATCGATTTTGATGATTATGATTTTGTTAGCGACGCCACTCCAAATGAAATGAAGAAATTTCTTGTGAATGGAAATTACACATTTGAAAGATTTGGAACAGTAAAAATAAAAATTGATAAATTCCATGTTGATATAACAACATTAAGAATTGAAGAAGGGTATAAAGACTATCGTCATCCTAACAAAGTTGTCTTCACAAAAGATTTAGAAAAAGACTATATAAGAAGAGATTTTACTATTAATGCTCTATATATAGATGAAAATTATAAAATTTATGATTTTTGTGGTGGTTTATCAGATTTAAAAAATAAAATTATTCGTTTTATTGGCGATCCTGAAAAAAGAATTAAAGAAGATCCATTGAGAATTTTAAGAGCGGAAAGATTTGCAAAAAAATTAAATTTTATGATTGAAGCAAATTCATTAGAAGCAATAAAAGAAAACTATGGCTTATTGAAAGAATTAAACCCACAGAAAATAAATGAAGAAAATAAGAAAAAAGTTTAATTTATTAATTAAACCTTGTAACATATAAGCATTATGTCAAATGTTCAAATGGAAGCTTTAGACTTCCACTACTTACTTCTAGAATATTATAAAAAGCTAAAAATTAGCGAAAACGAATTAGCGGTCATTTTTATGGTTGATCATCTTTTAAGTCAGAAAAATACTTTAGTGACTCCAGATTTATTGTCTTTGAAAATGAATTTATCAACAAAAGAACTCGATAAAATAATGGTTGGTTTGATTGAAAAGAATTTTCTTGTCTATGATATTGGAAAGAAAACAAAGATTTCATTAAAACCTCTTCAAAAGAAGTTATATGAAGCTTTTCAATTGTCGCTTGCCAAAGAACAAGAAATTTCCTCAAGTGAGGAGAAAAGTCAATATATATCAAATATATATGAAGTTTTTGAAAGAGAATTAAAACGTTCATTGTCTCCATTAGAATTATCTTTAATTAATGAATGGGTCAATGATGGTTTCAGTGATGAAACTATTATAAATGCACTTCATGAAACATTAAGAAAAGGCAAGAAAACTCTTAAAAGTGTAGATAAGCTCCTCGTTCAATGGAAAACAAGAGATGATATTGAAAAAGAAGGCATCTCGAATGTAAAAGAAGTTTGGGATGATGACATTGAAAAAGCTATGGAAATAGCCAAAACAAAATGGATCAATGATTAATTTAAATATATTTTTATCTTATCTAAACAAACTTTATCCGAATGCGCATTGCGAATTAAATTATTCAAATGATTATGAACTTTTGATTGCTATTATGCTTTCTGCTCAAACTACTGACAAAGCAGTTAACAAAGTAACAGAAGTTCTTTTTAAAAGGTTTCAAACATTAAACGAATTAAATAATGCAACTAAAGAAGAAATTCAAGGATGCATTTATAGACTTGGAATGAGCGATGTTAAAAGCAAAAATATTAAGGAAATTGCAAGGATTTTAATAGAAAAATACAATTCTAAAGTACCTAACGATGAGGAAGAATTATTATCTCTTCCAGGCGTTGGTAATAAAACCAAAAATTGTTTTCTTGCAGAAATGTATCACCTTCCCTTTTTGGCAGTTGACACACATGTGCAGCGTATAAGTAAAAGACTAAATATCGCTTCAGAAAATAATAGTGTTAAAGAAATAGAAAGTAAATTATTGAAACTAATACCTCAAGAAAAAACTATTTTGGTAAATCATCAATTAATATCTTTTGGAAGAAATATCTGTAAAGCAAAAAAGCCGTTATGCGATGATTGTGAAATGAAAAAATATTGCTTATATTTCAAAAATATAGCTCATCAATAATTGATAGATAATCAAGTCTAGGATGATATCCAACTTTTATTAATTTTCCATTTTCTTTTATAAATGAATATTGAATAGAATGACGTTCATTTTTTTCTTTAAAATCGATTATAAAATTTGCGTCTATTAAATATGTTTCATTTAATTTAGTAAATTGGATAATAAAAAAAGCAATTCCTCCAAATTCGATAACTTTTTTAAGATGTTTGATTTGTTGAATTGGTATATTGCTTAAAGGAAAAGATGTAGTTGATTGAGTTTGTTTGGCTTCAAAATCAATGTAGCGTGATTTGTATATACCGTTATAATCGGTGGTGGATTGCTTTTCAAAATAGGCGTCAATAATTCTCGCCCCTTTGCTGTAATCAACTTTAACAATATTAATTGGAGTTGGTCTTTTTGTGATTAGACATAAATTCTTTTCTAAATAATATTGATTAGAATCGTTAATATCGCTTTCAAGGGACATACCTCTATTAGCGGCATTAAAAATATTTTTGTGTTTTATCACTTTTGCTTTTTTGCAATTTTCTATTTTTTTACCATTTGGATAATTGATCATTCTAAAGAATCGCTCACAAATTTATCAAAATCTTCTGAAGACACACTTTCTCCAGAAGTTAATTTTTCAATTACTTGATGAATTGGAGATGGTAAATGTCTCATTTTTTGTAATACTTTTTTGTATTCAACCTTCATAATAGCTTTATTGTGAAGCATCGCATCATATAGGTAGGCAAGATTTAAAGCATCGGCATAGGCATTGTGTTGCGTTCCTTTAAAATCAACATTAAAAACCTTTAACATGTTTGCAAGGGAATAGGTATTGCCGTTTTCATCTTTAACAAATGAGGAAATGAAATCACTTAAATCGAATGAATGCTTTATCATGAGATGAACATCGTCCGTATTAGCGTCGAGATTATAAGCTAAAGATTGTGACAATATTCGTAAATCGTGTGACCCGAATGTCACAAATAATGTTTTTGTAAAGTTTATTCCGAGATATTTTTTTAATTCATTTATTGCAACACGAAAAGAAACCCCGTCTTTTTTTGTCATATCTTCTGTAATATGGGTTAAATCAGTTACAACTTTGCCAATTTTATTTTTTGCTTTGACAAGGGTATAAAAACCTTTGTGAAACTTTTTTATTGTCATATCTTTTGCTAGATCAACTTTAACCGCTCCGATAGCGATCATCTCATGCGAAAACTGTGTTCCTTCTAAATCAAGGAAGCATAATGAACGACGTTTTTGTATATGTTTTTCTAATTCTTTCATAATTATTTTGCATTATATCATTACTTTAAAAATATTTTAAGTAAAAGTGTTTGTTTTAATTTGAATTTTTAATATAATTAAAACGTCTTGGAGAGAATAATGGCTAGAAAAATTAATTTTGATTCCAATACTTTGCTTAATCTAAAATTTAGCAAAAATGTTAAAGGCTATGATGCATTTCAAGTCGATTCAAGCCTTGATAAAGTAGTTGATGACTACCGATTTTATGAAAGCTTCTATAAGGAAGCCAAGGATTATATTGCCGAGCTTGAAGGAAATATAAAAAAACTTAAAGACGAGACAAGAAAGAAAGATATTGAAATAGCTAAATACCAAAAACGTCTTGAAGGGATCAAAGATAAAACCAATGTAACAAGCGAAAATATTGATTTGTTACAGCGTATTAATGCTTTAGAAAAAGCACTTTATTCTAGAGGTATTGACCCAAATAAAATAAAATAAATATATCCGATCTGGATAATTGCTAGCGTTGCTAGAGGAAAGTCCATGCTCGCACCATCTGAGATGATGGTAGTGATTGCGCTAACGGAAAAAATAACGTTAGGTATGCAGGAGTGCATAACGGCGGAACTAGTCTAAAACTATGTCATGATGATGTTCCTGAAGGTGCCACAGAGACGAGCTTGATAGAAATGTCAAGGTGGAACGATGGTAAACCCCACAAGCGAGAAACCCAAATTTGGTAGGGGAGGTCGAACGGAAGAATTCAATTCCAATCGGCATGTGAAAGCATAGATAAATTATTATCCTAGACAAAACATGGCTTATAGGATCGGACACTCACAAAAGAAGGAATTTGTATGAATTTACCGAACAAAATTACAATATCAAGAATTGTTCTTATTGTAGTAACAATCATTTCAATGTTTGTTTTAAGTTGCATTGATTTTCAAGCACCGAATATTGGAGATACAAATATAAATCTTGTTTATCTAATATATTGCTTAGTTTTTATTATTGCGGCATTAACGGATTTTTTAGATGGATATCTTGCAAGAAAATTAAATCAAATAACCTCATTTGGAAAATTTTTAGATCCAATAGCGGATAAATTATTGAACGATTCAATGATGATTTTTATACTTGTTCCTCAACTATATGCTCCAAATCAAAGAAGTGATAAAACAATGCTAACTATTTTAATGGTTTGCGTTATTTTAATGATTGCCAGAGATTTGGTTGTTGATGGAGTAAGACTTATTGCGGTTCAAAAAGGAAAGGTGATTGCCGCAAACATATTTGGAAAATGTAAAACTGTTCTTCAAATGGTTGCTATTCCAATGTTGTTATTAAACGATTGGCCATTTTCCTATTTTGATTCTTCATGGCCGGAGTTTTTGCAAATTTCGAATATTTTCTTTTATTTAGCTACATTAATGTCTATTATTTCCGGAATCATTTATCTTGTTCAAAACAAATCTGTTTTTAAGGATAATTAACAATGGAAGAATTATTAAAATTACTAAAAGAAAAACATTTAACTTTAGGCAGTGTTGAATCGATGACTGGTGGGATGTTTGCTTCTTGTTTTACATCTATACCTGGTGCTTCATATGTTTATAAAGGTTCTTTGATAACATACTGTATTGAAGAAAAGATAAAACTTGCAGGTGTTAAGAAAGAAATTATTGATAAGTACAGTGTTGTTTCAGAAGAAGTATCAAAAGAAATGGCAAAAGGTGGGAAGAATGTTTTAAATGTAGATATATGTGTTTCAGTTACAGGAAACGCTGGCCCAACTTCTGATGTTGGTGGAAAACCTGTTGGTGAAGTACATATTGCAGTTGCTTATAAAGATAAAATATTTTATAAAAAGCTTAATCTCAAAGGTGATAGAAACCACATACGTAGTATGTGTGTAAATGAAATGGTTTCTTTTGTCTTACTTTGTCTCACTAATAAGGCATAAAAAGAGATTTTTATTTTCGATTGTTGTTTAATAGTGGAGAAAGGAATCAATTATGAAAAAAGATGATTTAAAAAAAGATAATAATTCATTAGAAGAAGCTCTTAAACAAATAGAACATGTTTTTGGAAAAGGCTCAGTAATGAAACTCGGTGAAAGACCGAGAGTAGATGTTGATGTTATACCTTCCGGTTCTTTGCTAATTGATGCCGCTTTAGGTGTTGGCGGATATCCAAAAGGAAGAATTATTGAAATTTATGGTCCTGAATCAAGTGGCAAAACGACTTTAGCTTTGCACGCAATAAGCGAAGCACAAAAGAAGGGTGGAAGAGCAGCGTTTGTTGATGCTGAACACTCAATTGATCCGGTTTACGCTAAAAATTTAGGTGTCGATATCGATGAATTGATCTTGTCTCAACCTGATAGTGGAGAACAAGCTCTTGAAATTGTTGAAATGTTAGCTAATAGTGGTGCTTTTGACATAATTGTTGTTGATAGCGTTGCCGCTTTAGTTCCTCAACAAGAATTAGATGGTGAAATGGGAGATAATCAAGTCGGTTTGCAAGCTCGATTGATGTCTAAGGCTATGCGCAAACTTGCAGGTATATTAAATTCCCACGAATGTACTGTTATTTTCATTAATCAACTACGTGAAAAAGTAGGCGTTATTTATGGCAATCCTGAAACCACAACTGGTGGTCGTGCGTTGAAATTTTACGCTAGTGTCCGCATTGATATTAGACGCGCTGAAGCAATTAAAAATGGAACAAATATTATCGGAAATACAGTTAATGTTAAAATCGTTAAAAACAAAGTTGCACCTCCATTTAAGACATGTCAAATTGACATCATTTATGGAAAAGGAATCAACAAGACTGGTGAAATATTAGAAATAGGTGTTCAAAAAGGAATCTTAACAAAATCTGGATCATGGTTTGAATATCAAGGCAATCGATTTGCAAACGGTAAAGATGCCGCAAAAAATTACTTAGAAGAACATGTTGATTTAATGAACGAAATAATTGAAAAAATCAAATAAATGACAAAATTTAAAATGCGTCCTAGTGGCGCATTTTTTTATATAATAAAGTCTAGATAAGAAACAAGATTGTTGTTATAATATGTGCGTATCGAAAGATACTTATTACCTATTTAATTATAAAATTTAGGATAAATTATCCTTTAACTTAAATAATTCGTTGTTTTTCAAAATATAAAAACAAGGTAATAAACACAATAATAGGTGTTTTATTTTTATAAAATAATTCACCTTTCATATATCGGAGGTTTATTTATGATTATTATGGACGGTGCAATCCCGACATGGGTGACTATTGTTTTAATTGCGGTTGCGTTATTATTTGGCTTTTTAGTAACTTTTTTGATTTTCAAATTAGTTCCATCATTTAAAGCTAAATCTGCTGATAAAAAAGCTGAAAAAATCTTACATGATGCAGAAATTAGAGCGGAACAAATTAGAAAAAATGCTCAATTAGACGGAAAGCAAACTGTTGCAGAACTAAAACAAGAAGCTGAAAAAGAAATTCGCGAAAGAAAACAAGAATACGCTCAACAAGAAAACAAATTAAATCAACGCGAGCAAAATATTGATCGCCGTGATGCTAATTTATTAAACAAAGAAAACGCTATTGAAGAAAAAAATGAATTGCTCAATAGACGTTTAAAAGAATGCGACAAAAAAGAAACTCTTCTTCAATCGAAAATCGATTCAATTATTTCTGAACTTGAAAAGGTTGCTCAATTATCAGTAAAAGAGGCTCGTGAAGAGATTTTTGCTCGTGTTGAAAGCAAAATGTCGATGGAAATTGCTGCGTATATTAAAAACAAAGAAGATGAGGCAAAAGCGGAAGTTGAAGATAAAGCAAAAGAAATGCTTTCTCTTGCAATTAGCAAATTCTCTCAAGAAACAGTTACGGAAAGAACTGTTTGTACAGTCTCGCTTCCTAGTGATGAAATGAAAGGCAGAATCATTGGACGTGAAGGTAGAAATATTCGTACATTAGAACAACTTTTAGGTGTCGATTTAATCATCGATGATACCCCAGAGGTAATTACTGTTAGCTGTTTTAATCCAATTAGACGTGAAATTGCTCGTCGTACATTAGATATTCTTATTAAGGATGGAAGAATTCAACCGGGAAGAATTGAAGAAGTAACTGCTAAAGTACAAAGTGAAATGGATGTCCAAATTAAAAAAGCAGGCGAAGATGCCGCGTTTAAACTAGGGCTTCCAAAAATTAACAAAGATTTATTAATGTATGTAGGTCGCCTTAAATATCGTACTTCATATGGTCAAAGCGCATATGATCATTCAATGGAAGTTGCTTACTTAGCGGGTATTATGGCTGCTGAATTAGGTCTTGACCAAAACTTAGCAAAACGTGCTGGTCTTTTACATGATATTGGTAAATCAGTTGATTTTGAACAAGACGGTTCACACGTTGAACTAGGTGCTAGATTGGCTAAAAAATATGGCGAACCAGATGTTGTTGTTAACGCAATTGAATCTCACCATGGTGATGTTCCTGCTAAATATATCATTTCTAATTTGGTTCAAGCTGCCGATACTCTTTCTGCTGCTAGACCAGGCGCTAGAAGTGAAACGCTTGAAAATTACATTAAACGAATTGAACAACTTGAAACAATTTGCAAATCATATGATGGTGTTTACCAATGTTATGCGATGCAATCAGGACGCGAAGTTCGCGTAATGGTTATTCCTGAAAAAATTGACGATTTAGCGGCTTTTAAATTAGCACGAGATATTAGAGAAAAAATTGAAACAGAAATGACATATCCTGGACAAATTAAAGTCTCTGTTATTCGTGAATATCGCGCTATTGAAACAGCAAAATAATTATGAGAATACTTTTCTTTGGGGATATTGTCGGCCGTGTTGGTCGAGAAGCTATAAAACATAATATCGAAAAACTGATAAAAAAATATCAGATTGATTTTGTGATTGCCAATGGCGAAAATGTGACCCATGGTAAAGGATTAATTGAAAAACATTATGATGAATTAATTAATGATGGAATTGATGTTGTAACATTAGGCAATCATTATTTAGGAAAAAATCGTATCTTGAATTTTATAGACGGTGCAGACTCTCTTGTTAGACCTTTAAATTTAATCAAAAATATTGGAGGTCAAGGCTCAATTGTTAAAGAGTGTGATGGAATTAAGATTCGCGTTACTAATTTACTTGGAACAGCTTTTATGAAAGAGGAAGTGGTTGCTCCATATCTTGCTTTAAAACAGCTTCTAGATGAAATTGATGGCGAAGATAGCATTCATATCGTTGATTTTCATGCAGAAGCAACAGGAGAAAAAATGTGCATCGGATATACATTTGATGGTTTAGTAAGTGCTGTAGTTGGAACACATACACACGTTCAAACTAATGATGCAAAAATACTTGAAAAAGGAACAGCTTTTATTTCTGATATTGGAATGTGTGGCGCGGCAAACGGAGTACTTGGTTTCGAACGCAATAGCGTTATTAATAAAACAATTTTTGGTGGCACTGAAAGATTTGAAATAGGTGGCGATGATCAAGAAATGATCAATGCAATTGTTTTAGATATTGATAATGACACTAAACGATGCAAAGAAATTTTTACTGTTAAATTATTGAGTTAGGAGAAATATCATGGCAAATAAATGTGAATTTCTATCTTTACCAGATGACAAACTTGAAAGACGAAGGAATCTAAATTTTTCATTTGATTATAGTGAAATTAAAATTCCTGATGTTTTAAAAAATTATGCTAAAGGGAAAAAATATTTTATCCATACTTATGGTTGCCAAGCAAATTACCGTGATGAAGAAATAATGTCTGGAATTTTTGAAAAAGCGGGATTTACCAAAGCTTTAAATGAAAAAGAAGCAGATGTTATTATTCTTAACACCTGTGCTGTAAGAGAAAATGCTGAAGATAAAGTTTTTGGAAAAATTGGTGATCTAAAATCTTATAAACAAGAAAATAAAAATGTGATCATAGGTATCTGTGGTTGCATGGTTCAACAAAAACATATAATAGAAAAATTATTAGATAAATATAAACATGTTGATTTAATTTTCGGCACTCATAATATTTATGATTTACCAAATTTGTTGGATGAAATAATAAAAAAACGTGTGCGTTTGGTCGATGTTAAATCTGTTCCAGGTGATATAAGAGAGAATCTTCCTTCTAAGCGTTTATCATCATTTAAAGCATTTGTTAATATTTCTTATGGTTGCGATAAGTTTTGCACATATTGCATCGTTCCTTATACAAGGGGCAAAGAAAGAAGCCGTAAAATTGATGATATTTTAAATGAAGTAAAAGAACTCAAAGACTCTGGATATCAAGAAGTGACGCTTCTTGGTCAAAATGTGAATGCGTATGGAAAAGATTTAAATGATGGTTCTTCTTTTGCAAAACTATTAGATGAAGTCGCCAAAATTGGAATGCCTCGTGTAAGATTTTTAACTTCACATCCATGGGATTTTAAAGAAGAAATGATCGATGTTATTGCTAAACACGATAACATAATGAAATATATTCATCTTCCTGTGCAAAGCGGTTCAGATGAAATATTGCGTTTAATGGGAAGAAGATATACCGCAAAACAGTATAAAGATCTTGTTGATTTAATAAGAAAGAAAATACCTGATGTCGCATTATCTACTGACATTATTGTCGGTTTTCCAAACGAAACATATGAGCAATTTTTAGATACAATAAAAATGGTTGAAGATGTTAAATATGATTCTGCTTTTACGTTCATTTATTCGCCTAGAAATGGAACACCAGCGGCAAAAATAAAAGATAATGTTACTAGCATAGAAAAATCACAAAGATTTAAAGAACTTTTAAAAGCACTTGAAAAAACTATTGCTGTTTCCTCAAATGATATGATTGGAAAAACTTATTCTGTTTTAGTGGAAGGTATATCAGAGAAGAATCCTGAAATGCTATCGGGATATACTGAAAAAAATAAACTCGTTCATTTTAAAGGTGATATATCTCTTGTTGGAAAGATTGTTAATGTAAAGATAAATGAATCGCATCTTTATTCTTTACTCGGAGAATTAGTAAATGAGTAATGAATTTGATATAGCGTTAGAACAATTAAAAAATGTTTTATATGAAAACGACGTTATAAAAAATTATTTAAAGACGAAAAAAGCACTAGAAAACAATAACGAAATTCAAGAATTATTAAGTGAACTTAGAAAGCATCAACGCTTAATGTGCAAAAATGTGAATAACGATGAAATATATTCATTTGAAAAAGAAAAATATTTAGCAATCAAAGAAGAATTAAACTTAAATCCTTTATACCAAAATTTTATAAATTTACAAAACGAAGTAGATGTTTTATTAAAAGAAGTTAGAGACTATTTAAAATGATTATTGTTATTACTGGTCCAACATGTCTTGGGAAATCTGAAACAGCACTTAATATTGCTAGAATTTTAGATGCTGAAATAGTAAATGGAGATGCTTTTCAAAGCTATAAAGATTTTAATATTGGAGTTGCAAAGCCCCCAAAAGAATACTTTTCAATTATTCCTCATCATTTATATTCTTTTGTTGATCCATTTCATTCTTACTCGATAATGGAATATCAAAAGAATTTAAGAAGAACTATTGATGATATATTATCTCGCAACAAGATAGTTATTATCGTTGGAGGAAGTGGCCTTTATATTCGAAGTGGTCTTTATGATTATTCTTTTGAAGATGAAAAACCAGTTGATATGTCACAATTTGAAAAATTAAACAATGGCGAATTGCATGAAAAATTAAAACAAATCGATGAAGTAGAAGCATCTAAAATACATCCGAATAATCGAAAGAGAGTAATGCGCGCTCTTCAAATTTTTTATTCTCAAAATAAGAAAAAAAGCGATATTGTCGCAGAGCAAAGCCATAAATTGATTTATGATGATGTTTATTTTTTTGTAAAAAACATGGAACGCGATGTTCTTTATGAAAGAATAAATGATCGAGTTGATGGAATGGTTAAAAATGGTTTGATTGATGAATTCAAACAACTTTATAGCAAATATGGCAATGTAAACGCAATGCAAGCAATCGGATATAAAGAATTAATTGGAATTAATGATGATAAAAGTGATATCGATAAGCGCATCGAACTTATTAAACAACATACAAGGAATTACGCTAAAAGACAAATGACTTTTATAAGACATCAATTCCCTGTAATATTTTACAATGATGATAAAGATATTTTAAAGGTGATCAAACAATGAGCACATATCTAGATAGAACAATTGAACTATTAGGTTTGAAACGAGTTAACCAGTTTAAAGATAAAACAGTTTTAGTTGTGGGGCTAGGTGGAGTTGGTGGAACGTGTCTAATGGCTCTTGCCAGAAGCGGTTTTATGAATTTTATTATTGTTGATCACGATATTGTTGATGAGTCTAACATAAACCGTCAGATATTTTATTTCTCAGATGATGTAGGCAAAAACAAAGTTGATATCTGTGAAACGAACTTGAAAAGAATAAATCCGAACATCAATATAATTAAATTCAATATGTTTGTTGGAGAAGATAATTTAGATGTTTTTAACAGTTTTAATATTGATTTTATTGTCGATGCCATTGATAAAATTCCGTCAAAAATAGCACTTATCAAATATGCTAAAAAGCGAAATATTAAATTAATTGTTTCTTTAGGCATGGGAAACAAAATTAATCCTGAAAACGTTAAAATAACTAAATTAGATAAAACTTCATATGACCCTCTTGCAAAGGTGCTAAGATATAAGTTAAGAAAAGAAAATATTGATATTAAAACGATTGATGTCGCCTTTTCTAATGAGAGTCCGCGAGTTAGAAATGAAAAACCTTCTTCTATGATGATGGTTCCTTCTACAGCTGGATTATTAATGGCAAAATTTATTATTGAAAACATTTAGGAGGTAATTATGAAACACATACTTGAAATCGCAAAGAAAAGCGGAATAGATGAGAAATTTATTAAACAATACGGCAATGATAAAGCAAAAATATCTCTTAAATGCTTTGATGAATTAAAAAATAAAAAAGATGGGAATTTAGTTTTAGTAACCGCGATAACGCCAAGTAAAGTTGGAGAAGGAAAAACGACCATGTCAATCGCTCTTCAAGACGGCTTGTGCAAGATCGGGGCAGATTCCATGCTTTGTTTAAGAGAGCCATCATTAGGACCAGTTTTTGGTCTTAAAGGTGGGGCAACAGGCGGAGGAAAAGCATCCGTTGTTCCTAGTGAAGATATTAATTTACATTTTACAGGCGATATGCACGCTTTAACATCTTCAATTAATTTAATAAGCGCAGTTATTGATAACCATATTTACCAAGGAAACGAATTGAATATTGATCCAGAAAAAATTGTTTGGAAAAGATCAATGGATATGAATGATCGTTCGTTAAGAGAAATTGAAATAGGACTTGGTAAAAATAATGGCGTTCCAAGAAAAGATTCTTTTCAAATCACTGTTGCAAGCGAACTAATGGCAATCCTTTGTTTGGCAAATGATGAATTAGATTTTAAAAATAGAATTAATAATATCATCGTTGCATATTCGTTTGATAACAAACCAATTTATTTAAAAGAACTAAAAATATCAAACGCAATTATGAAATTAATGAAGGACGCTTTGATGCCTAATTTAGTTCAAACATTAGAAGAAAATCCTTGCATCATACACGGTGGTCCTTTTGCTAATATTGCTCATGGTTGCAATTCTTTAATAGCCACAAAACTAGCATTAAAATTAAAAGACATCGTTGTCACTGAAGCAGGTTTTGGTGCGGATTTAGGTGCTGAAAAGTTTTTAGATATTGCTTGCCCAATTGGAGGTATTAGGCCAAATTTAGTTGTAGTAGTTGCAACTATAAGAGCGCTTAAGCTTCATGGTGGACAGCTATTTGAAGAATTGGAAAAGGAAGACGTTAATGCTTTACTTAATGGAATCAATAATTTAAAGATCCACTTAGAAAATATGAAAAAATATGGTTTGCCTGTATTGGTAGCTATTAATCATTTTTCTTTTGACTCTCAAAAAGAAATTGATGTTTTGACATCGTGGTGTAGGGATAATAAATATGAAGTTTCTTTTGTTGATTCTTATTTAAAAGGAAGCTTTGGAGCGGTTGATTTTGCGAATAAAGTTGTTTCTTTACTAAAAGAAGAATCAAACTATAAGCCACTTCAAGAAGCAAATTCTTCGATTAAAGATAAAATAGAAAAAATCGCAAAAGAGATTTATCGCGCAACCGCTGTTGAGTATTCTGATAAAGCAAATGAACAAATTACCAAATATGAGAATTTAGGATATAGCAATATACCTGTTTGCATTGCTAAAACACCTTTATCATTATCCGATAACCCAAAATTTGAAGTAAATGGCAATGACCATATTCTTCATGTCAAAGAAGTTAGTTTGTCAAGCGGTGCTGGTTTTATAGTAGTTCTAACAGGTAAAATTATGACAATGCCTGGTCTTCCTAAAATCCCAGCTGCAGTTAAAATGGAGAATGAATGAAAGAATATAATTACAACGTTGGTGACGTTGTCGAAATGAAAAAACCACACCCTTGCGTTCATAGATCAAAACTTTTTAGAATTATAAAACTTGGTGCCGATTTAAAAATTGAATGTTTAGGTTGTCACAACATTATTATCATTTCCAGAGATAGTTTTAATAAAGGTTTTAAAAAAATAATTAAATAATTTTGAATAATATTCACAAAATAGCCACTATAAGAATATTGGAGGTTATAATGTGGATATTTTTGCCATCAACAATTTAACACATGTTTTCCAAAATGGAGATAAAGAAAACATCGTTCTCAAAAATCTGTCCTTAAAATTCTCTAAAAATTCTTTTGTTGCTATTTATGGAAAATCTGGATGTGGTAAATCAACGCTTCTTAATTGCTTAAACGGAATTATTAAGCCATCAAGTGGAAGTGTTAAGTATTTTGGCAAAGATATTAATGAATTTTCTAAAAAAGAAAAAAATCTTTATTTAAATCAAGAAGTAAGTATGGTTTTCCAACATTATAACCTCTTTGATGATTTGTCATCTATTGACAATGCGATAATTCCATTGCTGATTCGTGGTGAGAAGAAAAAGAAATGCTATAGAAAAGCATTCTTTTTATTTAAGAACTTTAACCTAGAAAATTGCATCAACAAAAAAGCTAAATTTTTATCTGGTGGGGAAAAACAAAGAGTATCTATAATTAGGGCTCTACTATCTAATTCAAAAGTTATTCTTTGTGATGAACCGACAGGCGCTTTAGATGAACAAAATTCAATTTTAATAATGGATATATTAAAAGAATTATCTAAGCAAAAACTCATTATTTTTGTTTCTCATAACTTAGAATTTGTCAATAGATATGCTGATAGAATAATAGAACTCAGTGATGGCAATATAGTGAAAGATAAAATAGTAAATAATGTAGATAGCAAAACCAACATTTTCAAAAATAAAAGAGAACTAAAAAAGCAAAATGTCGTAACACTTTTTATCAAAAAGTTATTGAGAAATAATTTTGGAAAAAATAGTCTTGTTTTTATTATTTCAACTTTTGGTTTTTTGATTGTTCTTTTATCAATTTCTTTTATAAACGGAAATGATTTAAATAAAGAAAATGTTATTTTTAAAAATATCGATTCATTTAATGCAACATTATCATCTAAAATTTATAAAGAAATTCCAAATTCCTCATTAGTGCTTGAAAAAGATTCGTTGCCAAATGAAGATGAGATAAAAAATATAAAAGACATTTTTCCTTTATCTTATGTTTGTGATAACTACGATTATTTCATTCCAACGTATAGTACGTTTTCAATAAATAATACTTTGTTTAACAATATACAATTCATCCCTTTTTATGAAAACAATCCTTTAATAGAGAAGGACTTAATTAAAAGTCTCAATGATGTTGTGATAAATGAAGAAATGTCGAAACTATTGAAGAGCGAAAATGACGAAATCATTGTTTTTAACCAAAGTGAAATAAAATATCATACTTATAATAAAAACATGCCTTTTGTAAAAGATGATTTTGGTTTTAATTTAAAACTAAATGTTAAAAAAACCATAAAAGAGTTTTCTTTTCTTAATGGTCCAAAAGTATATTATTCATATAATTTATTCGAAGAGTACTTAAAAAAGACTTCATTAGTTAATATAAGTGAGTATCTTAAAAAAGACACTAATGTTGTTGATTATTTAAATTTTTATTGTAAAGACGAAGCTATAAGAAGTTATTCGAAAAGAGTTTTCTTTTCCTCGAATCAAGACATTCAAAATGCGTTCTCTTTTATAAAAAACAATAAAACAGATACATACATAAATAGCGGCTCTTATGAAATTAAAAAAGTATATGTTCAATATATTGATTCTTTTTCAAATGCCTTTTTATTTTTTTCAATATTGTGCTTTGTTTGTTTGAATTTGGTTATTGGAATAACATCGTTATCAAATTATATTGAAAAGAAAAAAGAAAACGCGATTTTGAAAAGTTTTGGATTAGGAGATAATTCTATTAGGAAGATTTATACAACATCAAATATTATGATTATATTTTTGTCATATATTTTGTCATTTTGTTTATTCTTTCCGATTAGTTATTTATTAAACAAAATTATTTATGTGAATTTCAATTTAGAAAATCTAATTATTACTCCTTTTAAATCAGAAAACTTTTTTATGATTTGCTCACCAATACTTCTTTTAGTTATTGGTCTATTTATTTCTTATGTATTTGTTTATGTCCCTTTATTAGCAAGTAGAAAAATCGATATAGCAAAAGAATTGAAAGATGAATGAAAATTGAAATTAATAATCTAAATAAATCTTTTGGAGAACAAAAAATTTTTGATGATGTTTCGTTATCCTTTCCATTGAAAGGAATAGTTATTATTTGTGGTGATAGTGGTTCTGGAAAATCTACTTTATTAAATATCGTTTCTGGACAAGATCTCGATTATGAAGGTGAAGTTCTTATTGATAATAAAAATATTAAAAAGTTTTCAAATAAAGAATTAGAAAATTTTAGAATTAGTAAATTTGGTTTTATTTATCAAAATTTTAATTTATTAAATTTAGAGACAGTAAAAAGCAATATTTTATTACCTTTAGATTGTTCTTCCTTTTTAAGCCAAGACATTAAAAATAGAAGAGTGGCTTCAGTATTAGAATATGTAAATTTATCTAACTACGAAAACAAAACAATTAATAAATTATCCGGTGGAGAGATGCAAAGGATATCGATAGCTAGGGAAATAATTAAATCGCCATCAATTCTTTTATGTGACGAACCAACAGGATCTCTTGACGAAAAAAACAGTGAACAGATTATTTCTCTTTTGAAGAAAATATCTAGCGAAATGCTTGTTATCATTGTTACTCATGATAAATCGTTTTTTAAATCGGCAAACGTTATTTACAAACTTTCAAAGAAAAAAATTAAATGTATTAAAAATAATAAAGTAACTAAATGCAAAGAAAGTTTTAAATTAATTGGTGGGCATTTTAAAAAAAGACAAACATATGTTCCGTTAAAGTTCATTTTTTCTCACAATATCAAAAAAATAAAGGAAAGAAAAATTAGATCATTTCTGACTTATTCAATGCTGTCTTTTAGTTTAACTGGGATTGGTATTTCTTTAATGTTAGCTTTTTCATTAAAAGACAAAATTAATAGTTCAATTTCTTCTATTATCGATCGCGATTTAATAGTTATGAAAAATAAAAATAATGAAGCATCATCTTTTTCTAATCCTTATAGCGCTCCTAAAAACGAAGTAGATAAAATCTCTGAGAAATACAAGGATTTAATTAAAAATACAGGTGTTTCATATCAAGTCAATTTTGAAGATTTTTTCAAAGATAAAAATGAGTTTTATATAAAAAATAAAACAGATAAATATGTTGTTAATTCATTAAGTGCACGTTCAATAAACGAATATAAGTTGTATGAGAAAAGTGAAGATGAAATCATATATCCATATTCTATTGATATTCTTGAGAATGACGAAATAATTCTTGGTTTAAATTATGTAGATATGGCGAATATTTGTTTCACTCTTAAGATACAAAGAAATTATTCTTCGCTTGGAGAATACATAAAAACAAACAATTTATTTCTTATATTAGATGTAAAGAATTCAAATTGGCAATATGACGATGAACAAATATTTTCCGTAAAAGCGGTAAAGGAAAGCAGTGACACATGCATCTTTCATAGTTCTCCAAATTGGAACGAATTTGTTTTTGAAGAAAAAATGCGTTTCCCTACAAATGACGACGATAAGAAAGTATATCCGTGGGAAATGTATAAAATATATTATCTAGATACGTATGAAGATCCAAAAATATTCTTAGACAAAGTGATACGTGATTATACGTTAAGCGATTTTATCTTTGAAAGAGCAAATAATTTCAATTCTCCATTGTTATGCAAGAACAGTGAAATATGCAATGTAAAAAGAATATATGTTTATTTTGCTGATAAAAATATCGTTGATATGAATGCACTAGAAAAAGTTCTTGATACATGTACAAATATCAAAAATTACTATTTAACATGTGATTTTTCATATCAAGTGTTTGAAGAAAGTTTTTTGAGCGGTTTTAAAAATAATTTCTATTTATCCTCTGATAAGGAAATTCTTGAAATGATATCGGATTATGAAACGAAAAATGAAACAGATAAAATCGTTATACCTGATAACGTAATAAACGGAAATTTTCTTTCTAATTTTAATAATGGATTTAAGTTTTCTACAGTAATTAAAAGAGTTTCGTTAGGAAGAAAAACGCAAAACGTTAACGAAATACTAATATCTAAAACATTGAACGAAAAACTTGGATTTGTATATGGAAAAAGCATTTATGTGTGCACTTTAAAAAATCAAATTCAAAAAAATGATTTTATTGAAAATGAGTTTGTAATAAAAAAGATAAATGTCGTTGGTGTAGTCGATGAAGAAAAAGACTTCATATATCAGGATAGCGATTGGCCGATATCTTTTTTTAGAGATCTATTAGGAGTTTCTTCTTTTAATTTGATACCTAATCAAGTGGTCTTTGAATTTGAAAATCAAATAGAAACTGAACAAACTTTGAATAAACTAGAAAAAATGTTTAGTTCAGTAAAGTTTGCGAATCCAAATGATTCAATTGTTAAAAGCATAGATCAAACAATGAAATATACAAACGTAATATTATTTGCGTTTGCTTTTATTGCTTCATGCATTTCTTTTTTATTGCTTGCTATGATCATTTTCCTTAATATTGTAGAAAACAAGAGTGAAATCAAATGTTTTGAAGCAATCGGTTTGAACGAAATAAATATTAGGAAAATATATATTTTTGAAACTCTAATATATGGATTATATGCTTTTTTCCTTTCTTCCATTGAAACGGTTTTATTTGACATTATTTTATCTAAAGCTATAGGAAGTATTTTTAAAACATCAAACGGATTTTCCGTAAATATTTTTCCTATAGCTATATTATTATTTTTTGCAATAACATTAACAAGTATCGTTGCTTTTATAGTTTGTAAAATCTTAATTAAAAAGAAGAAAAAGATTATTTAGTAGTTACATTATGCTCCCCATCATAAAAGAACTGAACCCCAAGTACCGATGGGCCTGCGTGATATGAGTTCGTTGGCGATGCAGGAGAAAAATATACTTTTTTGAACCCTTTTTCGATTAAATATTTTTTCACCTCATTAATTGTTTCTTCATCACATGTTGAAATATTAATATATGCAGCAGAAAAATCTAAATTGTTATACGAGTTTATTCTATCTTCAACATATTTTTTAATACACTTTTGTGAATTTCCGCGATATATTTTGCCGATAACAAATGCACCATCATTATTTATTTCAATTACAGGCCTTAATTTTAAAAGCTTTGTTGCATAGAATTTTAAGGCGGTACATCTTCCTCCTTTATATAAATAATCCAAATCTTTTATAATAAATGATGTTGAAAGGTAAGGAATTCTTTCTTCGCATTTCTTGCATATTGTGTCAAAGTCATAACCTGCTTGATTTAATTTAATTGCATATAAAACAAGCAAAGAAGTTGCTCCGCTTGTACCTTTAGAGTCGATGATTTTTATATGTGGATTATTGTTGGCGGCTGCAATAGCGTTGTTATAACACCCAGAAAGTTTAGATGACATTGTAAAATGTATTAAATAATCATTTTCATTAAGTTGTTTTTTAAAGAAGTTTTCATATTCTCCAATGTTTGGAGCGGCTGTATGGCACATGATTTTGGTGTTTTTAGTGAATTCAAATAATTCGCTTGTTGAAAATGTGTCATCCCTATAAGTTTTTCCTTCTTTTTCTGTACTAAAATGAATAATTGGGATGTTATATTCTTTGATTAATTCGTCTGTCAAGTCCGCCGTGCTTGTTGCACTGATTAAAATTTTCATATTAATACCTCACTATCTTTCATATAATATAAATGAGGAAAAAACTGTTTGAATATATTGATAGATTTTATTTAGTAGAATACAATTCTACCAGTAGTAGAGAGCAAAATATGAATATAAAAAAGAACGTAGCAAATAATATTACAAATTTAAGAAAAAAGAATAAGTGGACACAAGCTGAGTTAGCGGAAAAAATTAATTATTCTGATAAAGCTGTGTCTAAATGGGAAAGGGGCGAAGCGGTCCCTGATATAGATACTCTTTATTTACTTGCTAATCTCTTTAACGTAAAAATTGACTACTTTATTTATGATGATCATGATGTTCAGAAAGAAATGACTATTCCTAAAATCGAAGGTCTCTTTAAGAAATTAGCGGTATTATTTTTGTTCTCATTGGCTACTGTACTTATTGCTTTATTAATTTACATAATAGGCGATTCACAAAATTGGGATAATAAACCATTTTTATGGATGTCTTTTATTTGGGCAACACCGATTCTTGCAACAATTACATTTATATTTTTTATAATTAACAAAATCTGGTTAGGTTCTCTTATTTCATGTGGAATGATTGTTGTTTGTTTGATTGGTTGCATATTTGGCGAATTCTTAATACATAATATTTTAGGAGGAAACGCATGGATGATTTGGTTATTTGTTCCAATTATTGTTGGAGCCATTGTGCTGATATTTTTCATGCAAAAAGCCAAAGGAAGGATGATGTTTAAAAAATGAAAAATGATAAAAAAGTAATTGTTTGTTTTTTGTTTAGTTCAAGCCTTCTTTTTTCTTGCTCGTTATTTAACAACGGTTTACAAAATAGAACCGTTCCTGAAATCACTGATTTAAATGGTGATAATGGTGCTGGATATTCAAGAGTTGAATCAACAACATTTTCGATGAATGATGTGTACGACACAAATAATATGAAATGTCTTTCTTCTATTGGCGGTTCCTCGATTCTAATTGTGCCAGTCGAAACTAAAGATTCACCAAAATGGAATGAAACAATGCTCAAAAACTTAGATTTAGCCTTTTTTGGAAATAGTGAAGATACTGGTTGGGAATCAGTTTCCTCGTTTTATAAAAAAAGTAGTTATGGGAAACTAAATATTTCTGGGGAAATTGCGCCTACATTGAAATTAGACTACACAACATCTTCATTAGCCGATGCTTATATTGAAAAAGATGGAGAAAAATCTCCTTATTTAATTGCAATTGATTCATTTATGAAAAATCAAGAATATGATTCATTAAGAAAAGAATTCGATAAGAATAAAGATGGTTATATTGATTCAGTTGCTTTTATATATTCAAATGAAATTGATTCTGAAAATGGTTATTGGGCAGTTACATCTTGGCTTAATTCAAACGCAAATTTTTCTCTTCCTAATGTAAACGCCTTTATGTGGGCTTCATATAATTTTATAAGTGGAAACCAAAAACATAATCGCGTTTATCCTTATGCCGCTTATGGAAATTTAGTGGATTCTCACACAATTATTCATGAAACAGGACATCTTTTGGGTCTGGATGATTATTATTGCTATGATGAGAATGGTTGGGATCCAAGTGGGGCAATAGAGATGCATTCAAATAATGTTGGAGATGAATCAATATATTCGAAATTCCAGCTTGGATGGGTTAATCCTTTATATGTAAAAACTGACACATCAGTAACTTTGACATTGAGAACTTCATCAAAATACCCAGATGCAATTTTGATAAATGATTTTTGGAACAACTCAGTCTGTGACGAATATTTATTAATTGAATATTATTCACCTGATATATTGAATAACAAAGACGCTATCGATCCATATCCAGGAAATGGTTTTAGAATGTATACGACAAGCGGATTTCGCATATACCATATCGATGCAAGAATTGTCGAACTTACACCGCGTGGAACAATGGTTGATTATAGCGATAAAATAGAAAACGGTAAATCATATTTTGTTGGAGCGTCTAATTCCGCTTCATTATCTTATTTGAAAAACAACAAAGACGATTTTAAATTGCTTCATTTAATGGAAGCCGGCGGTGTGAACACATTTAAAAGAAAAAAGTCAAGCGCATCAAACAAAACTCTATTTAAAAAAAATGATATGTTTGAACCTTCGAAAGAATTCTTTTATAATAAAGATAAATTTAATAGTGGTGAAGATGTTGGGTATAAGATTTTTATAAATGATAGTTCTGATTTTCAAGGAACTTTAACTATACAAAAAATTTAAATTTATTATCATTGATAATAGGAAAGGATTTATGAAAGGTAAAGTTATTCGCTTTAATCCAGAAAAAGGATTCGGATTCATTAAAACTGATGATGGAAAAGATGTTTTCTTCCATTATTCATCATTAGTAATGGATGGATTTAAGACCATTGAAGTTAATTCAATTGTTGAATTCGACATCCAAGAATCTGAAAAAGGTTTACGCGCTTCAAACATTAAAAAAGTTGCTTAAGTCATAAGCCGTTAAAAAAGCCTATTGACTTAGGCTTTTTTATTTTATAAAAATATTTAATTTTTAACTAAGAGAGTTTAAAATAAAATTGTTATGGAAAATGTAAGAACTATTTTACTTTCTAGAAGCATGTATGATGACAATGATAAAGAATCAGATATGCTAAGAGAATATTTAAAGAAAAATAAAACGCTATTAATAAACGTTATGTCTTCACCAGGAGCAGGGAAAACGACCACTTTAGTGGCTTTGATTAAAGTGTTATCTAATAAATATCGAATTGGTGTTATGGAAGCGGATATTGATAGCGATGTTGATGCGAACAAGATTGCAAAATTAACAAAAGCAAAATCAATTCA
>DNPJ01000012.1:0-5590 GCA_003501485.1 Bacillota bacterium | reverse complement strand
TCAGCTTCATACAGGCGGGATGTGTCATCTAGATGCAGGTATGACAAAAAAAGGACTAGATGAATTAGGAATCAACGATTTAGATATTGTTTTTTTGGAAAATGTCGGTAACTTGGTTTGCCCAGCTGAATTTGATACAGGCTCATTACTTGATATGATGATTTTATCAGTTCCAGAAGGAGATGATAAACCTCTTAAATATCCGTTAATATTTGAGAAGTCAAATCTTGTTGTTATTAATAAAATTGACACATTGCCTTTTTTTGATTTTTCATTAGAAAAATGTAAAGAATATATATATTCTCGCAATAAAAGTGCTACAATAATTTCAATCTCCGCCAAAAACGGAGAAGGGATAAATGATTTGGCTAATTATATAACCAAAAAATTTGGAGAAATAATATAAGGAGAAATTTATGCCAGAGCAAAATAAGAAAATTATTTCTAAGTACCAAGGCGAAAAGGAATTAGATAAGGCTTACGCTGAATTAGGCAAAAAGATTACTGATGTAGTTCCTCATAAGCTAAAAGGTGTCACTTCAAACGATCCAGAATATTGGGGATTAAAGGAAGTATTAACACCTGAAATGGTTGCATTAGGCAACAAGATGAAACTTCGCAAGTATTATACTTTTGAAGAATTAATGGAAATGAACAAAGACATGGAACCATGCAATCTTCAAAAATTACTTGATGATATGTCTATTGTTGGAATTATCGAATATGATTACGGTGATAATTATGATCATAACGGAGAATTAAAGGATAAACCGAGAGTCAAACGTTATAGATTGCCTTATTTTGTTCCAGGCAGTGCCGAACTTTTTAATTCAACTGTTGATAGAATTGAAAAAAATCCAGCGGTCGCTTCTTTCTTTGAAAGAATGACTTTCATCCCTCTTGCAGGTGTTACACAAATGCTTCCTCCTGGTGGTGATGGTGTTGGAATGCACGTTATTCCAGTTGAAAAAGCTATTAATTCAAAATCAGAATCAGTTGATTTAGAACATATTTCTTATTGGCTTAAAAAATATGAAGGCCATATTTCTGCCGGCATTTGTTCTTGCCGCGCAAGTAGAGCTTTTCTTGGCGATGGTTGCTCAGACGATAACCAAGATTGGTGCATTCAACTTGGCGATATGGCAGATTATACCGTTGAAACAGGTCGCGCTCATTATATTACAAAAGAACGCGCTCTTGAAATTCTTGAAATTTCTGAAAAAAATGGATATGTTCATCAAATTACTAATATCGATGGTGAAAACAAAATTTTTGATATTTGCAACTGCAACGTCAAGATATGTAACGCTTTAAGAACTTCTTTATTATTTAATACTCCTTATTTATCAAGAAGCTCATTTACAGCAAAAGTTGATCCGAAAAATTGTGTTGCTTGTGGCAAATGTGTTGAATCATGCCCAGCAGGTGCTGTTAAATTAGGACAGAAAATGTGCCATAAGGATGGCAAACCAGTTACCTATCCTCATGCTCCATTACCAGATAATAATATCTGGGGTCCTTATGCATGGGACGAAGAATATCGTGATACTGCTCGTATGTCAAACACATATGAAAGTGGTAGTGCGCCTTGCAAAGCTGCATGTCCAGCACATGTTCCAGTTCAAGCGTATTTAAAACTTGCTCATGACGGCAAATACAAAGAAGCTCTTGCAATGATTAAAACAGAAAACCCATTCCCTGCGGTATGCGGTAGAATCTGTAATAAACGTTGTGAAGACGCATGTACACGTGGAGACATTGATGCACCTGTATCTATTGATGCTGTCAAAAAATTTGTAGCTGATTTAGATTTGAATGCAAAAGATCGTTATATACCTGAAAAATTAATACAATCCGCTGTTTTAGATCATTTTGATGAAAAAATAGCTATTATCGGCGCTGGTCCTGCAGGATTAAGTGCTGCATATTACTTAGCATTGATGGGTTATAAACCAACTGTTTTTGAAAAGAATCAAAGACCTGGCGGCATGTTAATGTATGGTATTCCAACATACAAACTTGAAAAAGATGTTATTGATGCTGAAATTGATGTCATCAAACAACTCGGTGTTGAAATTAAATGTGGTGTTAATGTTGGTGAAGATGTTTCAATTGACGAACTTAAAAAACAAGGTTATAAAGCTTTCTATATTGCAATTGGTTGCCAAGGTGGAAGACGTCCTGGCATTAAAAATGATGATGCAGTTGGAACAGAAATTGCAGTTGAATATTTGCATAATTCATTTGAAAAACGTGAAAAATTCGAAGGTGACGTTGTTGTTATTGGTGGTGGTAATGTCGCTATCGACTGCGCTCGTAATGCTCACCGACTCGGTGCAAAAACTGTTTCTATGTTCTCACTTGAAGATCGCGAATCAATGCCTGCAAGTAAAGAAGAAATTAAAGAAACACTTGAAGAAAATATTGCTATTAATAACTCCTGGGGTCCAAAAGAAGTTATTGTTGATGAGAATAATCACGTATCCGCAATTGTTCTTATGAAATGTTTAAGAACAATCGATCCTGAAACTAAGAAATTTTCACCACTTTATGATGAAAACGAAACAATTACTGTTAAAGCAGATAAGATTGTGTTCGCTATTGGTCAAACTATTAATTGGGGCAAATTACTTGAAAATACTAAAGTAACATTCTGGCATGGTAACTATCCAATTGCTGATAAACTTACATATCAAACTGCTGATGAAGATATATTTGTTGGTGGTGATGTATTTACAGGACCACGTTTTGTAATTGATGCAATTGCTGCAGGTCATGAAGCAGCAGAAAGCTTGCACCGCCATGTAAGACCTCTTGCTTCATTAACAATTGGTAGAGATCGCCGTCGCTTTGTCACCCTTGATAAAAAGGATCTTCAATATCCTTCATACGATACAATGGGAAGACAAGAAGCCGGTATGGATGAATCGATTGATTACAAGAATTCGTTTAAAGATGCTCATAAAGATTTAACAGAAGAGCAAGTTCATATCGAAACAGGACGCTGCTTATCTTGTGGTGTCTCATATGTTGATCCTAATAAATGTATAGGATGTGGTATTTGTACAACTAGATGTAAATTTGATGCTATCCACCTTGTAAGAGATCGACCAGATTGCACAAAAATGGTTGCGGGTGAAGAAAAAATCAAATACATGTTACCATATGTCCTCAAACGTGGATTTAAGATTATTGCACACTCTGGCAGCAAAGAAGCTAGAGAACTCGCTAAAAAACGTCGTGCATATAAGAAAGCGCACAAGGCTAGCAAAAAATAATTATGCATGAATTAGGTATAGTTGTTCATGTTATTGACCAAATTGAAAAAATAGCTGAAGAAAATAAGGTTAATAAAGTTGTTAAACTTACTCTAGAAATAGGGGAGGTTTCTACAATTGTACCTTCGTATTTCAGAGATTGCTTTGAATGGTCAAAGAAGAAAACAAAATACATGAAAGATTGCGAATTAGAATTAATCATTATCGAAGGCAAATCTTATTGCAGAAATTGTAAAAAAACTTATAAAACAACTGAATACGCTAAAGAATGTCCTTATTGCCATAGTTTAGATACATATCTAATTACTGGAAATGAGGCAAATATTAAGGATATTCAAGTCATTTAAAAAGGAGAGCTTAGCTCTCTTTTTTAATAGACCTTTTATTTTTTAGTGGAACATATTGGTTAATAATTCAAAAACCAAATAAAAAAAGCAAGAGTTCATCTTGCTTTTATTGATTAAGAATGATTAGAAGAATCTTCCGATTAAATCACGGCTGTATTCGACCGTTTCTTCCATATCGCCGAACGCCATAACTTCACCAGCGTAGAATGTATTGTTTTCACCTTGCATTCCTTCAACTTTATCATACCATCCATCAGCATAATCTTTTGAAGAAACATGTGGGAAGTAATACCAGTCGTCAATTCTTTCTACTTTTTCAACTGGACGTTTGCAAATTTCCATATCTTTTAATGTTGTTTCTTTAGCAACTTCAAATGGAACGTCTTCCATACCCTCATGATTGCGGAGTGTGAATGTTACGAGTGGTTGATCTAAATCTTCTGGCCAACGATGATAGAAGACCATTAAGTGTCCTCTTGTTTCGTTTGTCATATTTTCAAAGAAATAGTATGAAATATCAGGGGTATTTCCTTCAGCAGTACGAACCGCCATTGTGAAATATTCTTTGTGAACAATCTTTGAGAATAAATCTTTTTCTTTTTCGTTTGGATCACCGTATTTAAGGAACAATTCGAGTGGTGTGCAAATGATTAACTTATCAAACACTTCAACTTTTCCATTAACTGTGACATATACTTTTCCATCTTTTCTTTCAACTTTTGTGACTTCACTATTTAAAAGAGCAGGATGTTTAAGATGGTTGTTTACGCCTTCCCAAATGGATTGAGTACCATTTTTCCATGTCCAAAGCTTACCAGTTGAAAGGAATTGTTTAACTGTAAATGCATCCAAATATTTTAAAACATAAGCTGCTGGAATTTCATCAAAATAACCATAACCGAATGATGTAAATGGTCCTTTCCAAACAGTTGTAGCGGCTTCGCACTTATTAAGTTTGAGGAATTCACTGAATGGCATGCACAAATCTTTAAGATTTGGGTTCTCGCCTTCAATGTGTGCTAGTTTCATTTTTGGTGATGGACAAAGTCCTTCATATCTTCCCTGTGCAACACCTCTATGACCATTAACATCGTATCCTTTGTATTTTGTATTAAGGAGTCTTGATAACTTGTTAAGTTTTAGAAGCATATTTAATTTGACGTGTAATGGACGTTTGACTTCTTTACCATCAACTGTCATAAATTTACGACCCATCTTAGGACCGTCTAAGTGTGATGCTCCACCAAATTCTTCACATTCATGAACAGCGAAATAAGTATCGCAACCCATAACTGCGCCCATCTCAATTGTCTTGTCGACCCATTCACCATTCGCGGTTTTAACTTTCATTAACGGTGAAAACGCTTTGCCACCAACACGATTTGATTTTTCGTAGATGACATAATTGTTGTATCCTTTTTTCTCAAGATACATAGCTGCTGACGTTCCGGCTGGACCGCCACCAATGATGCAGATTCTTTGATTTAAATCTTTCATTTTAATTTTTCTCCATAAAGAAGTTTTACTTCTTGTTAGCATTAGTTTAATCCTAAAAAAATAACATGGCGAAAAATTTTTCAAAAATAAACATATATTCGGTATTTTTTTATTGAATTAGTAATTATTGATATATTCTTTAATCTCTTTATCAAGATAATTTACCAATTCTTCAATCCCTTCTTCTTTTTTAGCAGAAGTGATAAATATCGGAATATTTTTATTACGCATGCTAATGTTCTTTTTTGCTCTTTCGATATCGAAATCAAAAAGATCTTTAACATCGGCTTTTGTTATTGCTATTAAATTAGCTACTTCAAACATAAGCGGATATTTTAGTGGCTTATCGTCGCCTTCATTGGTGGAAAGTAGAACAAGATTTTTACTAGCTCCTGTATCAAATTCGGCAGGACAAACTAGATTACCAATATTTTCTAAAATGACCACATCTAAATCATCCACTCCAAG
>DNPJ01000133.1 GCA_003501485.1 Bacillota bacterium | reverse complement strand
TTCCGGTAAGATTTTTCATTCGAATAAACACACCATCGCCACTTAAATCATATTTTCCATTAAGGGCCATTACAAATGTTGCTGCATTATCAGAACTTGTTGATTGTAATTTAACTTCACAACCACCTTGAAGATCGCCTTTAGCAAGTGCTGCTGCTCTAGCTACATTTGGGGTTGGAGAGTTAATTGTGGTAACTGTCAAAACTCCGCCTAATAGCATTAGACTACATAATGAAGCTACCTTAGCAATTCTTTTCATTTAATTTTCTCCTTTCATTGCTATTTATAAATTGTATTTTTGAAAACTACTTCATTGAGTAGTTTGAAAAACCTATTTTTATCCACAGTTACAGCGTATTTATCAATAAATTTTTGATTCTTATCAACGACAAATCTTCCGTAACTATCTTTGTTTAACGAAATATTGATGTATTCATCTTTGAAAGTTAAAATGCTCGGATCAATAAAAGACGCGACAGTTAATGGATCATGCATTACAGGAGAAGTAAATTCGTAATGCTTAAACCATTTCATCATCATGTCGTAAATAAGAAGGACAGGTTTTGCTTTCGATGATTTCATTTGTTCGATAAAATCTTTACCCAACGCTGTTTGAGAAGTAACATTTAGTCCAACACTTGATAAATTAACGCCTGAATTAAACACGATATGTGCGGCTTCAGGATCGCACCAAACATTCCATTCAGAAAAATTCAAATCAAGTCCACCGCCCATAATTCGTACTTCTTTGATGAGAGAAACAATAGATGGATCTTTCTTAAATGCACTTGCAATATTTGTTAAAGGTCCAATTGGAATAATTGTGACTTCATTAGGATATTTGTGTATTTGTTCAATAATGAAATCAACTGCCTTTTTATCGTTAACTTTTGATGAATTCATCTTATCCATGTATTGAGGAAGATGGTATTTTCCATCATCGTCGACAGTTTCTTTTTCACGAATTTCTTTTTGAACAATATTTTCAATCTTTGCAACGATAGGTTCATCAATACCAGCATATACATCGATTTTTTTACCTAGATTTTCTAATAAATATGATGCCATTTTTGCTCTTTTATAAGCATTTCTAAACACTGTTGTAACACCTAAGACATCAAAGGCGTTTGATTCAACCATTAATAACAATGCAAATGCATCATCGATATCATCGCCAATATCAGTATCTAGAATTACCTTAATTTTATCTTGTGACATATTTACTAAAATCTCCGTTTTTACTAGTAACTGGTTCTTTATAATCAGGTCTATTTGGTGCCCAACCATAAGTAACACCAAGTGTTTCTTTTGTTGTTATATATGATTTTGAGTAAAAATTTATAACTTCGGTTAAACCACGTTTCTCAACATAATTAATCGCTGTATTATAAACTTTTGTATAATCATCACTTGAAATCATATTAGCCAAATATTCACTCCATTTTGTAGTAATGGTCGTATTTTTTTGCATAATCGAAGAATAATTTTTATCACTCGTATCATGCTTTAAGAATATAGGTTTGTAATTATATGAATATGGCATCATTGGACGTTTAAGATTATAAATATACATATCGCTATCCGACATACCATTAAGTGGTTTTAGTTTGTTAATATACGCCAAATTCATAAGAAGCGTCATTTGATAAAGACCGTAATCATTAACCCATGTTGCATCAGCGCTTCCTGGATTATTAACTCCGCTTAGATATTTATCAGTCCATTTAATTGATGTCTTAGTTTCATCGACATATTCAAATGTTTCACCTTCAACTCCAAACGCAACAAGTCTTTGTCCTTCTTCAGAATATAAGAAATCGAGCAATTTAATAACTTTGTCAGGGCGTTTGCAATTGTTTGAAACCATCGTTAGCAAATATCCATTACCGGAAATATCTTGTAATACTGGTGCTTCATCTTTGTAATTTCTTAATACTAATGGGATATATTTAATTCCGTTTGAATAGCAATTCTTGAAGGCTACTTGATAATCTTGTGGAGTAACAATGCTTGCAAAAACGTTTCCGCGTGATATTTTTGTTTTAATTTGTGCGGCTTTATCAGTGATATTGTCAGCTTTAATGAGACCTTTTTGATAACATTCATTTAAAAACTTGAGCATATCTTTATAGTTTTCTGTATATCTACGATCAACATAATTGCCATCTTTATCTTCAAAAGAACAAGCAAAATATTGGCTCAACCAATCGATCGATGTATTTCCATCTGTTGTAAAAGGACCAATTTGGAACGGAATTGATGAACTGTATTTATTTTTGATGAATTCACAGCCTTTAATAAATCCATCTGGATTAGTCATATCAATTCCCGCTGCTTCTACTTCTTTATACCAATCTTCGCGAACGAGTAAACATCCATTAGGTTCCATTTGTTCATCGTCGGAAATGTATTTATTTGAATAAGCAAAATTTGGAATTCCATAGCAATATCCATCACCTTGTTTAAAATAATTCCAAATATCGGTTTGTTCTCTATCTTTCATTGACGGAGCCCATTTATCGATTAAAGCATCAAGAGGATAAACATAATCTTGTTGAGCAAGTTGGCTGCATTGTGGATACCAACATTGAATTGACACTAAATCAGGCAATTTATTACCAGAAATTAAGGTTGATAATTTTTGGCCATCATCAGTAACAGGAGATGTAAAACGAATTGTAACACCTGTTTTTTCTTTAATAACCTGACTTACTCGATCGCTTCCATAAGTATTCCATGAAAATGTTGAATCATTAACATACCAATCAACAGTCCAATCTTCGATATTTCCGTTTTCATCTTTAAGATATTCCCACGAATCTTTTTCGTTAGGAGTTTCAGGAAAATCAGGCAAAATGATATTTCCAGAATCATCCGTGGATATTTTTCCACCGCCTTCATCGCCGCAACCTGCCAAAGTAAAAAGTGTTGATGTAATCGCTACCATTAAGAATAAAGATTTCTTTTG
>DNPJ01000130.1 GCA_003501485.1 Bacillota bacterium | reverse complement strand
GAAACTGCTAAACCGCCTTTGACCATATCGACAACAGCGACATTATTCTCGGCCTTGACTTCAGCGCCATTAACGAGAAGTTTGTCGAGTTCGTAATCAGCTTCAGGGGCAACGGTTAATGTGACTTTTTCACCAACGACTGCTTTTGCTTTATCAGCTGTAACATTTCCGTGTTCCATCTTAGCAATTGTGACGTTGTGAGTGTCTTGTGCAACTTCTAGTTTGACATTAAGGCCGCCTTCAACCATTGTAACTTTGGCGACATTGTCATTAACAACAACTGATGCACCGTTGACTTTTAAATCAACAAAATGATAGCCTTCATCAACACTGACGGTTAATGTGACTTCTTCGCCAACAAGAGCTTCAGTCTTATCAGCTACGACACTACCATGTTCTGCTTCAATGCTAACTGGTTGAGCAACTTCTACAACTGTTGTGGTTGTTGAAGTGTTTGTATTGCTAGTTGTTGAATTTGTTTCATTACAACCAGCAAGAGTTAACATCACTGCAGGTAATAGAACGAATAATTTTTTCTTATTCATAATTTCCTCCTTTTTCTATTACTAATAAATATCAATCCTAATAAAGAGATTGGCCATTTCTCTTTAATAAAATGAATGTCAAAAAAGTGTAAAAGACCTTATGCAATATAATTTCAATTTAGAAACACAGCAATAAATGTCATGTCACTTCCTTTGACAAATATTAGTGTATCGTTGTTATTTTCTAAATGCAAGATATCAGAAAAAATTTTTTTACTAATTTACTAAAAAGTAAAAATCTTGTTTTTTTAAAGTTTTACCTTTGTAGCGCTTCCAATAAAAATGACACCGCTTTTATTGAATATATTTGGTTAAAAATTGGATTTTCTTTTTTTCAAAATATTTTTTCTAATTTTCATTTTTTTATATTTATCTATTAAAAAAGAGCCACCAACGTGGCTCTAATTAAGAATAAATTAGTCTTGAATGTAAGGTAATAAGCCCATATAGCGAGCATTCTTAATTGCTTTTGCTAATTCTCTTTGATATTTAGCACATGTGCCAGTAGCGTGGCGTGAAGCAATTTTTCCATTTGGGGTGATGAATTTACTAAGAAGTTCAACATCCTTATAATCGATATATTTGACTTTATTTTTTGTAAAATAGCATACCTTTTTATGTGGTCTAATTTTCTTGTATCCCATATTAGTTATCCTTTCTAGAATGGAAGGTCATCATCAGTTACATCAATAGTATCAAGATTCTTGTTCTCATCATGAACTGGTTCATCAAGAGGAACTTCTTCATTAGGAATTTCTTTTGATTTTGGTTCAAGGAATGTGATTGAATCAGCGATTACTTCGATAACTGAGGCTTTTGTTCCATCTCTTCTTTCGTATGTGCGTTGACGGATTCTTCCATCAACACCCACAAGTGAGCCTTTTCGGCAGAATTTTGCAACGTTATCTGCTTGTTGATTCCAAACAGTAACTCCAATAAATGTTGTGGTCTTTTGACCGTTTGCGTCTTTCATGCGATCATCCACTGCTAGAGTAAATGAAGCAACAGAAGAGTCTGAATTTGTTCTTCTAAGTTCTGGATCACGAGTTAAACGTCCAACTAGAACAATTCGATTCATCATAGTGAATACCTCCTATTAGTCTTTATCGACCATGATTAGATGACGAACAACATTTTGGTCGATCTTGGCTAAACGAACAAATTCTTTTAATGCTGCATTTTCTGCTGTCACTTTGATAACAACATAGTAGCCTTTTAGCATATCATCAATTGGATATGCGAAGTTGCGTAAGCCCCATTCATTGACGTTGGTGATTTTTGCACCATTGTTTGTGAGAATGGCGTGAAGTTTTTCGATTTCAGCTTTGCGGGCTTCTTCATCGAGATCAGCTTTCACAATGTACATGATTTCGTACTTTTTCATATAGGCACCTCCCTTTGGTCTTCTGGCTGTTATTTGCTAACAGCAGAGAGAAACGCGATTTCTCGCGTATGCATTATATATTAATATGCATGTTCGTTCAAGTTTTTTACTGCGTTGCTCATCACATATATGGAATACAATTCTCATTATCTTATAGTTAATAAAACCAAAAATTATTCAAATGTAGTTAAAATTATCGAGATTCTTATAGATTAAAGGTATGAGTGAGTATTTATTAAACAAAAAGAGATGACAAAATTTATTCATCAAAAACAAAAAATAAATATGATTAACACGGAACACCAATCACATGAAACAATGCAAATTAGTGTTTGATGTTATTTTCTTGAATATATTGGAGGTAGTTTTCGGTCTTTTTGTAACAATCGTCAAAATCATCTTTTACTTTTTTAGAATGTGTGATGCTGGTGACATCAATGTTCGTTTTTAAGTATTCAGAAAGATATTTCGTATTTTTGATTGCGCCTTTAACGTTTAAATGGATAGGATCTCTTAGATCTGTCTTCTCATCGATTCCAATCTCATCCGCTATTAAGGCAAAATCTTCCACTAAATAATCTTTTCTAGCTCCAGTTATTTCTTTTGGTCTTTCATTTTGAATATAATTTTTTATCCATTCAAAAACGAAAGTGTCCACCTCTGCCTCACCTTTATCGCAAAGTTGTCTTACTGTGCGCGCAAAAATAAACTTAGTTTCAGGATGCTTATCAGCGAAGGAAAGTACTTCCGTTAGATATTTGAAACCGTCTGCGTTTTTCTCCTGTAATGAAATTGGTTCACCATCTGGAATTTCAAACCTTGTGCACGGCTCACCATAGTTTTGAGCATAGAAACCTTTTGTATAGTCGTTATCTTCCGCGGTAAACTGTTGCCAAAAATCATTCTTTCGAAAATCATTATGTGTTTTAAAAAGAGTTTCATCCAAGTTATAGTTTTTCTTGTGATATTCCCTCAAAGTTGGATATTTGTAAACAAGTTCATCCCGTTCTTTACTTCCTTCAGGAAAAGAATAATAATAGTCCACTAAAAAATCATGAATGCTTTCATCATTTAAATAGAAAAAGCCTACTATATCAATATAAACAAAACGAATGGAGTCTCTCTGTTTTTTGAAAATAAGCTCTAAGACATCTAAATCTAGTCCAGGATGAAAAGGTCCTTTAGCAATGACGCGAGAGGTTAACCCCGCTTCTTTCCAAATTTGCGTAGGGATAATTCCGTGAAAAACGGTTGATGAACCCAAAAAAGTTCCATCTAACGTATTTTCATCCTCTCTTATGTAATTAGTAACTGTATTGTCGGTTTTTGTTTCTTTTTTAAAAAAGTAGTTGTTAATTAAACCAAGTGTCGTAAACAAGATACTTGTGAATAGAACGCATTTGATGATGTTTTTTGCTTTCATGTGATTTTCTCCTAAAACTGAGTATAACCGAAATCAAAATGAGGAAGCCCTTTGCCGTACCAACCAAGCCAAACAACGACAACGATAAGAGCAATCATAATCGGCCAGCGGATATAGATAGGAACATGATTGAATTTGGTAAGAAAAGACGTTTTTGGCCAAATCTCCTGAATAAGATCCACGATAAAGATAGGAGCGAAGCAACAGATTGCTGCATAGAAAGAAGATTCTCCAATTTGGTTCCAAATATTTTGAAGAGACAAATTGGTCCAGTTGAAACATTGAATAAACATTTGCCAAGCGGAAGATAGGTCATTACACATAAATAAAATCTTTCCGATGGCGAGAAGGAATAAGGTCAAAATATGTTGCCAAATTTGAATAAAGACATTATTACGAGAAATCTTTGTCTTTTCATAGAACCAATTTTTCAATGGATCTATGAAGATAGAAATAATGATAATCAC
>DNPJ01000106.1:1021-2779 GCA_003501485.1 Bacillota bacterium | reverse complement strand
AAAAAGATTATGAATGATGAAAAACACTAGGAATAATAGTAAGAACCCTAGTGTTTTTTTATTGTCTTATTTGTATTCTTTTGTTAATAAATCATCAACTGAACAACCAAAATAATCTGCTATTTCAAAGAGTGTTCTTACGCTTGGTTCAACACCATTTTTATAACGAATAATATTGTCTTTTTGATAATTCATTTCTTTGCAGAATTGTCTGTTAGAAAGATTTGCTTTTCTTATAAGTTCAGTCAAATAATCATAAAATTTGCTTTGGTCGGTGGAATACTTGCTAAAATTATTCACATCAGATTTTTCATACAAATAATCTATTGAAACTTGTAAATAATTTACAACTTTAATTAAGGTTTGCAAACTTGGATTTCTTTGTTTGTATTTATAAAATGTATCTTTTGAAATAACATTATCGGAAAATAAACAATCAACACTCTTGCCTTCGTCTTCCAAATAGTTTTTAACAGCAGTTATAAAATCAATCATCTTACACCCCATATAAACATTCGTTTATATAATTATTGCCTAAAATGATGACGAAACACTTGCTACTGCCTAACATGATGACATATAATATCTAAATAGGAGTGGTTAAGATGTTTGGGCTTAAAGTTAAAAAAGAAAAATCAACAGTAAAAGCATTAAAAATTTGTTTTACTGGACATAGACCGAAAGGTTTGCCTTGGGGCTATGATGAAACGAAAGAAAGTTGCATTTTGTTTAAAAATGTGATGTTTTCTATAATTGAAAAAGCAATTATGAGTGGATATACATACTTTATTACAGGAATGGCGTTAGGTATTGATATGATTTGTGCAGAGATAGTTTTAGAACTTAAAAAGAAATATAAGAATGTAATGCTAGAATGTGCTATTCCTTGCCTAAACCAAGAAAAGAAATGGCCTTTATCAGAGCAAGAGAGATATAAAAACATTCTTAAAAAAGCAGATGTCGTTCACTATGTAAGCAAAGCTGAATATACCGATACTTGTATGAATGATAGAAATATTTATATGGTTAAAGCGTGTGATGTTGTCATTGCTGTATGGAATGGCAAACCAAGTGGCACTGGAAACACTGTTAAAATGGCAAGAAATGCTGGCAAGAAAGTTAGAGTCGTTGACCCATACAATCCCCAATAATGCATTTTTTTATTCGTTTTCAAACAAAAATGAGAGCAAATACTGCTCTCATTTTTTATAGGTCTATATAATAGTTAAACAATTTTTGATGATTTAAGATAGCAATAAGTTGTTCCATTTTCTTTATATGTTCCAAAAATTCCTTCCACGGTTATATACTTGTTTTGCTTTGGATAATTTCCATTAGACAAAACAAATTCTAAACCTTGCGAGCAACAACCTAAGGCATCTTTTATTATTATAGCATGATATGTTGTGTTAGTAGCATTGTCATAATATACACTATGTGTTCCACTTGCCTTTATGGTTTTGCCTTTATATTCATTTGGCGAAGATAACATATTATAAACTTGTGAATATACCATTGTGCTATTCATATTTGTAAGGTCAATATAATTTCCGCTTGTATCAATATTTTTACCACAACCACCAATAGAAATAAATATAATTCCCACCATTAATACAAGAGATAAGGTCATAAAAACTTTTTTTAATTTTGATTTCATACTTTTCTCCTATAAGCAAATTTTCCTATAATGAAAAAAGCAATAAAACAAACAATATCAACAAGTATAATAGTCGCACCAACTGGCGTTCCAATCAATAT
>DNPJ01000106.1:0-849 GCA_003501485.1 Bacillota bacterium | reverse complement strand
GAACCAACCAAATTCATAGCAATAACTATAACAATGGCAATTATACTTGCAAGCAAGATGTTAAATAATTCGGTTTTTGTTCCGCTTGCTTTTGCAAAATTTTCATCAAATGTAACTGCAAAAATCTTATTGTAAAAGAAAATAAAGAACAATATAACAAACAGAGCAAGTCCTATTGTAAGCCATACATCACTTGATGAAAGTGTAAGAATTGAAGTTGAGCCAAAAAGTGTTGTGCATACATCACCAGAAACATTTGAAGACACATTAAATACATTTAATAGAAGATAGCCAATAGCAAGTGCGCTAACGGATAAAATTGCAATTAAAGCATCTCCATTTATTTTTTTATTCTGGCTTGTTTTTAATAGAAGAATTGCACAAACAATGGTTATTGGCAGAACAATAATCATATTGTTAGTAAGACCTAACACACTTCCGATAGCCATTGCACCAAAAGCAGTATGGGAAAGTCCATCTCCAATATATGAAAATCGTTTTAACACCAAAGTTACACCCAAAAGTGAAGCACAAAGAGAGATTAAAATTCCAACAATTATAGCATAGCGAACAAAGGGGAATGACAAATAAAATGATAATGTTTCAAAAAGTTTACTCATCTTGATGACCCCCTATATGTCCGCCTGCATACTTTTCAAATTGCTTGCCTAAATCACTATTTTCAAATTCTTCTTTTGTTCCAAAAAATGGGTTACTATTCACAAAAAGAATGTGTTTAGCATATTTCAAGGCTGAAGATACATCGTGAGAAATCATAATTACGGTAATGCCATTTTTGTTTAACTTATCTATAATCTCATACATTTCTTCTGTAGCCTTTGGGTCAAG
>DNPJ01000128.1 GCA_003501485.1 Bacillota bacterium | reverse complement strand
TTGTCAATTAAAATTAAATAAAACGACTAAAGAAGTAAGCGCTATTGAAGGGTATGGATATGAAACTAATTTAGTTGATAAAGAATTCGCTAATGATCCAGATATTACAATGATTTACGATCAATATAAAAAAGATTATATTAATCCAATTAAAAATAGAAAAATCGCCAAAGCAAATGGAGATTTTGATAAAAAAATAAGATTGCCGAATTTGGCGGTTGAAGCGATGTATAATACAGTTAAAAAAGATTATCCAAATGTTCGTGCTGCATTTACGAATATCAATGGCGGTGTACGTCAAGAAATTAAAAGCGGCACTGTTACATACGGCAATATTTACGAAGCATTTCCATTTGACAACGAACTTGTCATTATTGAAATTAATGGAAAAGCGATGAAAAAAAACGTCACCAATCCACCAAGCAATGCCGCAATATATCAGGATGTTTTAGTGGCAACAAATCTTAATAGCAGTGAAACATACCAATTCGTTACAACCGAATTCTTAGCAACTTCATCTGACTTTTTCTTGGGAAGTGGTAATGTAGTTGCCTATACAAAGATCAATTTAAGAGATTGTATAAGCGATTACATGAAAGAAAAGAAAACATTAAATGCTGATGATTATAAATCAAACGCAAAAAAAGAATTCAATAACGCAGAATCGTTCTAAATATTTCTAAATTAAGAACCACAAAAAAACGGCATTAGCCGTTTTTTTATAATTATTTGTTTGGCATTTCACTTGCGAGTTTTACTCCTAATACACCCGGCACCTCATCCATCAAGATGATTTCAATGCCTTCAGATAATGTATTATCAATTAATGAACATCCATCGCATGCGCCGAGCATTTTGACATAAACTATTCCGTCAATGAAGTCGACAAATTCAATATCGCCACCATCACGGTTTATAAATGGCCTAATTTTTTCTAGTGTATTGATAATTAATTCTTTTGTTTCTTTTTCGTTCATAAACAAGATTATAACGCAGTTATATTTCTTTGCAAGTTTTGTGATAAACTATTTTTATGGTTATTAAAAGAAAAGATATATTTGATATAAACGTAACTCATTATAAGATTCTTGTCACATTAGAAGAATTGAATAAAAGAAACAAATACCCTTCTCAAAAAGGCGTAAATTATATTTTAAAAGGAATAGATAATGAAGATACATTGGGATTAAATGATATTTCAACATTTGCCACTTTGATATCCTTGAGTAACAAAAGAATAAGTTTTCTAATTTTATCTCTTTTTAGACATGGTCTTATCAAAAATGTATATTGCGAAAAATATGACCAATGTTATCTAGCTATTACAAGCAAAGGTGAGCGTTATATAAAAGAATATGAATCTAACCATAAAATTAATCTAAAAAAGAAATTCAAAAAGACTATTTCAAAAAAAGAAATAGTGGAATTATAGATATAAAAAAGTTAGCCAATTGGCTAACTATTTTTGTTTATTTGATTTTAGGTAACTATATTCTTTTTTAGAATTAATAATTTTTGTTTGTTCCTTGATGTTGAAGGCACCTAAGATAATTAATGCAGCTCCGAAGAAGAGAAGCAAACCTCCGATAAGATAAGGAACGAAATTTAACGATCCATGTCCGTTGTAGACAACATTTATTGTCAAGTTCATCGACATAAACATTGCTCCGGCTAGTAATGTTAATACTCCACCAATAATTGGAAGTACAGCACTTTTGAATGATGCAATAAGAGCAGTTAATGCGAGTAGAATAAACACAAGACCAAGAATTCCAGCAACACTAGCATGTGAACCTACATTATTCTTTTCTAAATAATTTACTCCATCGATGTTAGAGAAACGAAAAATAATTTCGTATCCGTTGTATCCTTGTCCTTTAATCGTGGCAAATTGACCAGGAATAAGAAGTAAGATGCAAGATACAACAAGGACGGCAATAGTGATGATAGAGGTTAGGAATACTCTCTTTTTCATGTTCTATCTCCTTTCCAATGTTTGGTTGGGGCGACTGGGATCGAACCAGTGCTCATGGGTTCAGAGCCCACTGCCTTACCACTTGGCTACGCCCCAAAATAAAAGGCGGCGTTATTGGTAAATGGTGCCCGGGACCGGACTTGAACCGGTATGGGATTTGATTCCCGAGGGATTTTAAGTCCCTTGCGTCTACCAATTTCGCCACCTGGGCATTTAAGATGGTCTCCCGTAGACGATTTGAACGTCCGACCCCTTGATTAAAAGTCGAGTGCTCTAGCCAGCTGAGCTAACGGGAGATCTTACAATTCAATTTGAATTGCTTTGATATTATTGCACATTGCAAATGCATTTGCTACTATTTTTTGAAAAAATATTAAAATGATATAAAAAACAGCGGTTTATTTATAATAAAAAGGGAAAAAATAAAACGCCCTGAGGCGTATTAATTTCGAGTTGGTTGGGGTGGCTGGGATCGAACCAGCGAAGTGACAGAGTCAAAGTCTGTTGCCTTACCGCTTGGCTACACCCCAAGAGTGGTGGAGAAAGGTGGATTTGAACCACCGAACCCGAAGGAACTGATTTACAGTCAGCCGCGTTTGGCCACTTCGCTATTTCTCCAAGACTTAGCACACATTTTAATGGTGGATGTTAAGAGGCTCGAACTCCTGACCCCCGCCGTGTAAAGGCGATGCTCTCCCAACTGAGCTAAACATCCGCTTCACACTAAATAAAGCGTGCTAAATTAATATACATTATTGATAATTATAAGTCAACGCAAAAATTGACTTTTAATAACCTTCTTTTCCAAGCAAATGGAACATGTTTTTCTTGTAAACTTCAACACCAGGTTGGTTGAATGGGTTTACGTCTAATAAATATGCACTCATAGCGCATGTCTTCATAAAGAAATAGAACAAATATCCAAGATTATAAGCATCTAATTTCTCAACATTGAGAACAACATTTGGTACTTTTCCTACCTCAGTATGAGCTTTTAATGTTCCTAAGAAAGCTTTTTCATTAACGAACTTCATATCTTTGTTTTGCAAATAGTTCAATCCATCAAGATTTTCTTTATCGAAAGGTACGACAACTTGATGATTTGGATTTTCAATATAAAGAATTGTTTCAAATAAAACTTTTGATCCTTCTTGAATAAATTGTCCTAGTGAATGAAGATCGGTTGAAAATGTTGCTGAATCTGGAAGAAGACCTTTTCCTTCTTTTCCTTCGCTTTCGCCGAACAATTGTTTAAACCATTCGCTTAATTGAGTTAGGCGCGGTTCATAAGTAACAAACATCTCCACTTGTTTATTATGATTGAAGAAATAATCGCGGATAATAGCATATTTATATGCATTATTTTCATTAATATTTGGATTTCTTAATTCAATCATGGCTTTATGAGCGCCTTTTAATAGTGAATCAATATCAATATTGGCAACCGCCATAGGGAATAATCCAACAGCGGTGAATACGCTATATCTACCACCTATATTGCTTGGAAGAACAAATGTTTGATAGCCTTCTTTTGTTGCTAGTGTTTTAAGAGCGCCTTTTTCCTTATCAGTAGTTGCAAATATTGCTTTTCTTGCAGCTTCTTTTCCTATTTGTTTTTCAAGTAAATCTTTTAATAGTCTAAATGAAATAGCGGTCTCAGTTGTTGTGCCACTTTTTGAAATTACGTTAATTGCGAATTTTTTATCTTTTAAATAATTGAGGGTGTCATAGATATAATCTGAAGAGAATGTTTGCCCAAGAAAAATAATTTCTGGTTTTCCTCTTGTAAGTCCGTTTAGCGCCTCAATAGCGGCTCTCGCTCCTAAATATGAACCGCCGATCCCACAAACCACAAGAATATCGAAATTCTGCCTAACGTATTCTGCTGATTTTTTTATTTGTTCGAATTCGACTTTGTCATATGTATCAGGATAATTTAACCAACCAAGAAAGTCGCTTCCTGGTCCTGTTTTTTCATCAATCATTTTATTAATTTGATTGACTCTTTCTTGATATGAATTGTAATCAATTTTGTTTAAAATGTGTTCATCGTTAACTTTAACCATTTTGTTTTTCTTCCTTCTTTACCCATTCTGGTAATTTTTCTTTTAAAGCTTTAAAATCGATATATTGTTTATCAACTGGAACTTTCTTTGTACTTTGATTATGATATGAATCTTTTTCTTCTTGGCTGATTTTGTTCATTGATACTTTTAAAAATCCATCATCAGCTATTTCGATAACTTTTACGTGGTATGTTTTTCCGATAAGAAGATAACGAGATATATTTCTAATGAAAGTATTAGCAATTTCTGAAATATGAAGAAGGCCTTTTCTTCCATCTTCAAAAATCATGATAGCCCCAAAAGGACGTATAGAGATGACTGTTCCTTCGATTATATCGTTGATTTTGTATTCATTCATTTTTTAACATCGCCTTAAGATAATTAATATCTTCAACAGTAGTTATTTTATAAAGTTTTTTGTTTCCTTCAACTATTTTTATTTTTTCTTTTGATTTTAATACTAACTGAGTATCATCGCTCACTAAATGTTTTTTCTCAATGTGATTATCGAAAATAGTTTTAAATTTAAATGCTTGAGGTGTTTGAATTCTTACATATTCATTTCTGTTTGGAACTTCAACAATAATACCATTTTCAACTTTAGCAATAGTGTCTTCTAATTTAATTGCCATTGTTGCTGCTTTATATGTTTTTAACGCATCAAGTAAATCGACAATATTTTTTTCTTCTACAAGTGGTCTTGCTCCATCGTGAATTAAAACATTGTCATCATCACCCGCTAAACGGTTTTCTTTTAAAAACTTTAAAGCGTTATCTACTGAATCAAATCGTTGTTCTCCGTTCTCAACAAAATAATACGGTTTATCCTTTAAATACTTTTTGAAAATATCATGATATGCATTATTTGTTACAATAATTAGCAAATCGATTTTATTTGATTTTAAAAAAGGTTGTAACGAATAAAAACAAAGAGGTTTAT
>DNPJ01000047.1:13126-16049 GCA_003501485.1 Bacillota bacterium | reverse complement strand
TTTGTATTTCTTTTTTGCTAATTTTGTTATTTCTTTGGATGAATGAATTGATTCATTAAAAGTTTCCACTAATTGTTTTTTAAAAGATTTATTAAACATTGCCCACATTAGATGTGGCATACCAATATATTTCATTTTTTACTCCTTAATTTTTGTATTAGCTCTCATTGCATTTAATATAGCGATAACCGCTACACCAACATCACCAAAAACAGCTACCCACATATTTGTTATTCCAAAAGCAGATAAAATAAGTATTATAATTTTTACTGCCAAAGCAAAAACAATGTTTTCATAGACAATTCGCATTGTCTTTTTAGCAATCATTTTCGCTTTTTTGATGCTATTTAAATCATCATGCATTAAAACGATGTCGCTTGCTTCAATAGCGGCGTCACTTCCAACACCACCCATCGCTATTCCAATATCTGATTTCATCAATACGGGAGCATCGTTTATCCCATCTCCTACAAAGCACAAAACATCATTTTTTTGTTTTGCTTTTAAAAGCTTGTCCACTTCTTCAACTTTGTCTTGAGGCAATAACGATGATTTATATGAAGATAGACATAATAAATCCGCTACATCCTTTGCAATGCGTTCGTTATCACCAGTTAGCATCACGCTTTTTGCGTTGATTTCATTTAAATAAGAAATCATGTTTTTTGCATCTTCTTTTATTTGATCCGCTATAAGAATGTATCCTAAAAATACATTATTAACTGCAACATATACAATCGATCCAACTTCATTAATCTTGTCATAAGAAATAGAAAAATCATCCATTAGTTTTTCATTTCCACACAATATGACGTCTTTTCCAGATGCTTTGATACCTTTTCCTGCAATATTTTCAATTGTATAGCTATTATCAATTTGTTTTCCGTATGCATTTTTAATGGATAAGGCAATTGGGTGAGAAGAATTGTTTTCCGCAATTGCAGCGTAATATAAAATCTCATCTTTTTTATCCAAAGGAAATATCTTCTTAATGGCAAAATTTCCTTTTGTAAGTGTACCTGTTTTATCAAATACAAAGATATTTGCCTTATTGAACTTTTCTAAATATGATGATCCTTTGATTAATATACCATTTGATGAAGCTCCTCCGATACCCGCAAAGAAACTCAATGGCACAGAAATAACAAGCGCGCAAGGACATGAAACAACTAAAAAGGATAACGCTCTATAAATCCATGTTGTCAATGTGGTCCAATTATTAGCAAAAAGACCATAGCAAAGAGGAGGTATCACCGCTAAAGCGAGGGCTAAGAAGACAACAATAGGAGTATAATATTTTGAAAATTTTGAAATAAAGTTCTCTGATTTGGATTTTTCTGTTGAAGCGTTTTCCACTAAATCAAGAATCTTTGATACAGTAGAACTTGCAAATTCTTTGGTTGTTCTAATTTTTAAAGTACCTGTTAAGTTTATAGTTCCTGACATGACTTCGCTATTTTCACTCACTTCTTGAGGCAATGATTCACCGGTTAATGCTTTTGTATCTAAAGTTGAATCGCCATATACAACAACTCCATCAAGAGGGATTTTTTCTCCAGGATTAATTAATATTAAATTGCCAATATTTACCTCACTTGGATCAACTACATCTACTTTGTTATCATCTCTTATCAAATTAGCATAATCAGGCCTAATATCCATCAATGAAGAAATGGATCTTCTCGATTTATCAACAGCGTAATTTTGGAAGAATTCTCCAATTTGATAGAAAATTAATACTGCGCATCCTTCATCAAACCCTTCGGGGGTATTCGTGGTAACGCCAGTATAAATACCTAATCCAAATGCTCCGATAGTTGCAACGCACATCAAGAAGTTCTCATCAAAAACTTGACCATGTGCTATATTTTTACAGGCTTTAATAATGACATCATATCCAATAATGATATAAATAGATAAATACAATATAAATGGTAATATCCAACCAATATTATCTAAAGGCAATATGGAAGCAAGACCAGATTGAAATTCGTTACCAAAACACTTTTCTAGAATTAAATTTATAACAAATACGATTAAAAATAATCCACCACTTATAATAATTCTTAACAATTTCTTTTTTTGTTTCTTGCTCATATTGCTCTCCTATTAGTTGAATAGTCATTCAACCATACTTTAAAATAAATAGTACTGTTGCACTTAATAATTCTAATAATCGATTTCAATATCAGAATCGACTTTTTTTGCTGTTTTAACTACATCCTTCATTACTTTATCAAGATCATCAGCTTCAATGATCATCTTTTTAGTAATAAAGTTTACTTTGCATGATTTAATAGTGTCCATCTTATTAATTGCGTCCTCGCATTTTTGAGCGCATACAGGGCAATCAACATCAATGTTAAATACTTTTTTCATACATTGCTCTCCTTTATTTCTTTTCGTTTACGTGTTCAAGAGCGCATCTAAAAATCAATGAAACGTGCTCGTCATCAAGTGAATAGTAAACTTCTTTTCCAAGTTTTCTAGCCTTCACAAGATGTGCATCGCGTAAAACTTTTAATTGGTGAGATACCGCTGACTTATTCATATCAACTCTATTACAAATATCGCTTACACAAAGTTCACCTTTTTCAATTGTGTAAAGTATTTTTGCTCTAGTCATATCCCCTAACACTTTAAACAAATTTGTTAAATCTTCAATTTGCTCAATACTAGGAATATCGTTGTTTTTTAATTTTGAATCCATCATATTTACCTCACAATGATGATATTACACTTAGTTGAATAGTTTGTCAACTGTTCAATTGTTAATTATTAAAAAACGCAGTCATTTTAAGATTGCGTTTTATATTTTTTATAAAATAGTTTTTTCTTCTATGAAATCGAATATATGAATTTTATCTAAATCAAAGTGAATTTTAAATTTTTCTCCTGCCTTATACATTCTTTCCATAGCGGG
>DNPJ01000047.1:0-13064 GCA_003501485.1 Bacillota bacterium | reverse complement strand
GATAATACGATGTTTGGAAAATAGAAATCTGATTTTGTATAGGTCTTGTTTGCATCGATATGATGATGAATATCTTCTGGTCTTATACCGAAATATATTTCATGAGGTAGTCCTGCTTTAACATTTTTAAGACATTCATATTTTTCTTCTAAGGAATTTAATTTATTATTAAGTAAGAGAACTGCCTTTTCATCTTTTTTCTTTTTACTATTTTCAAGAGATAATTCATTTTTGACATTATCAATTTCTTTTTTAAGATCAATATCAATATTTTTATAATATTCATCGTGAGCATGAATAAATTTTTCATCCAATTTAAGAATATTCTTGTCTCCAAAGTTTAATACACTCTTGTCATAAATACATTTAATGACGTTTGTTGATGGCGAACCAATGAATTCCGCAACAAATTTGTTTTTTGGCGATAAATAAATTTCTTTAGGCGTGCCAATTTGTTGAACATAGCCATCTTTCATTACAACAATGCGATCCGCCATAGTCATAGCTTCAGTTTGGTCATGAGTAACATAAATTGTAGTTGAATTCATTTTATTATGAAGTTTAACTATTTCGCTGCGCATTTGTACACGTAACTTGGCATCAAGATTAGAAAGCGGTTCATCCATCAAAAACACTTTAGCATCTCTAACAATCGCTCTTCCTAATGCAACGCGCTGGCGTTGACCACCACTTAATTCTTTTGGTTTGCGATATAAATATTCTTCTAAACCTAATATTTTAGCGGCATTTTTAACGCGTTCTTCAATTTCGTTCTTCGGAAATTTACGCATCTTTAAACCGAATCCAATATTGTCAAAAACATTCATATGTGGATATAATGCATAACTTTGAAAAACCAAGGCAATATTTCTATCTTTTGGTGAAAGACCATTTGATAAAACGCCATCAATATATAAATCACCATCGGATATTTCTTCTAATCCCGCTATCATTCTTAATGTCGTAGATTTACCACATCCAGATGGCCCAACAAAAACAACGAATTCGTGTTTTTTAATGCTTAAGTCAAAATCATGAACAGCTTTGACACCGTTTGGATAAACTTTATTAATCTTAACTAATTTAACATATTCGTTTTCGTTAGTTGGTTTTGCTTCAATAGACGTATTGTCTTTGTTTTTTCTTTTAAATAAGCTCATTCATGTTCCCTCCTACTTATCATAATCGTTCATGAATCTAATTACATCATCATATTTCTTTAAAGAAGGGATTGCTCCTTTAGTTAATGTTGTTAGTGCTCCCATTGCATTTGCAAATTTCAATGAGTAATCGATATCTTTATTTAATGCAAGCATTGTAACAAACGCTCCATTAAATGAATCGCCTGCCGCAACCGTATCAATTGCATTAACTTTATATGCTTTAGCATGAATTTTTATTTTATTATTTACAAAAGTTGAACCCTTTTCTCCAATAGTGCAAATAACATTTTTAACACCCTTTTTTAGAAGAATTTGACTTGCTTTATAAGCGTCTTCAACACTGTTAACTTTTATACCGGTAAGTGCTTCAATTTCTTTTTCATTTGGAGTTATATAATCAATATATTTATAAATATCATCACCGATCTCTCGTGCTGGCGCAGGATTAACAAATGTTATAAGTCCGTTTTCTTTAGCAAACTTTATTCCATATTCTGTTATTTCTCTTTTCATTTCAAATTGAGTTAGAAATATGTCACATTTTTTAAGCTCATCAACCGCTAAATCGGATTTATTGAAATCGTAATTAGCACCTAAAACAATGCAAATTCTATTTTGTCCATTGCCATCAATTTGAACGCACCCAATTCCTGTCGATTCATCGCTTGTTTTAACATAATCTGTGCTGATTCCTTCGTTTTTTAGCAAGTTTAAAAATTTGTGACCATAATCATCGTTCCCAACTTTACCATTTATAACGACGTTACCGCCTAATCTTTTAATAGCAATTGTTTGATTAGCGCCTTTCCCTCCAGGAAACGTTTCAAACTTTTTTCCTAAAACAGATTCCTTAGCTTCAGGAAAGATATCCATCGTTGTTACTAGATCATAAACAAATGAGCCTAAAACAAATATTTTTTTCATAATTATTTCATTTCTTTCTTAAGCGATTCTCCAAGAGCACCATTAGGATGATACTTAAAGAAATCCATTCGTGAAAAGTCTTTCTTTTTTGATAATGCACACGCAATAGCGTCGCCAAGAACAAGAGCTAAGGTTGAACTAACTGTTGGAGCAAGGTTAAGTTCATCAGCTTCTTTATCACATCTATAAATTATTTGATAATCGCAACCTTTCGCTAATAAGCTATCTTTTTTTGATGTAAAAGCAATTGTTGTTGCTCCAATCTTTTTAAGCGGTTCAATGTTTTGCACTACTTCTTTTGTTGAACCGCTGTTAGACATAAGGATAACTATATCTTTACTTTCAATCATTCCTAAGTCGCCATGACACGCTTCTGTACCATGAACAAAAAACGAAGGTGTACCAGTTGATGCAAATGTTGCAGCTAATTTTTTAGAAATATGTCCAGATTTACCAACCGCTAAAAAGACAACTTTCCCTTTGCAGTTTGATAACAAGTTAACTACTTTGTCTAACATTTCATAATCTAAATTTTCTTTCATTAATTCAATTGCGTTATATTCGCTTTGAATTACTTTATTTAATTCATCTTTATACATAAAATATACCTTCTTATTTAAAAACTATTTCAAACAATGATGTGTTATAAATTGGACTCCATTGAGATACTTGCATATACATTCTTTTACCGTCATTGTCCATCATTCTTTCATTTATAAAACCGCCATATAAAAGAGGAAACGATTCAAAATCTAGCACCAACACTTCTTCCTTAAATTCATCAAATAAATTATCTGAAAGAAGGAAGCATATTCCTTTTTCATTTAAATTTGATATAACCCATTTTTTAAGATATGAATTATAAACAATCGATTGCTCGCTCGAATTATTCTTATTAACAATAAAGAAATAATCTTCTCTTTTAGCGGTCTTAATTAATTCAAACGTTTTATTTTTTAATAAAACTTCGTATTTTTCGATATTTTCAAAATCTTCTTTTTTTACTCTTAATAAAGCTGTATTTGAAAATCTTCCTCCAGGAATAGCTAAAAAGTAGATATGATTTTCGTCATCCTTATTGAAAAAAGGATATATTTGTCCAAATTGTTCATTTTTAATATTGTCAAATCTAAAATCTTTTACCTTTTTAAAATTATTTAATTCGTAATATTTCGCTTTGAGTAATTCGTTTTTTGTTACAAACCATTCGCCAGGTTTTCCCCAATATCTAACTGACATATAAAAAACATAAATATCATCGCCAAGCCTTATCCCACCTGTCGGAATTTTGGTGACTTCTTTATTATTTCTATAATCTAAATTAAGCTCATCGTTTTTATCATGTTGACCTTGTATCATCGGTTTAACAACACCATTAGGATAGCAAGCTATATCATCAAAAATAATGTTATTTGCAAAATCAACATTTTTAGAACTTGCAACAAAATTTGAATTCCACATTCCTTTATTGCAGTCTGTGCCTGAAAATGAATCTCCATATAAGAATAACATTTTATCTTTGCTATCAATCGCAATACCTAAATCAGTTGATCCAATACTTCTTTTATTAAATAAGTCAGCGTTTTTAGAATTTCTTCCTGTAACAAAACCTAAATTCGTTACATATGAAATCTTTTTATCTAAAGATATTGATTTATTTCTTTTTGAAACAAATAACGTAACCATTTCTCTTGCTTCATCTACTTCATAATTGGATACAACGTCATTTAAAAATGAATTATCATCAACTTCTTTAACGTCGATCTTGTATTCTTTTAATATTTCTTTAGCGTCAAGAATATTCTTATTTATTACATTTGGAACCGGAATACGCATATTATTTTAAAACTACCTCCACGAGTGAAGTGTTATATATAGGAGTCCATTGTGAGAGTTGGATATAGATTCTTTGTCCTTTTGAATCTACATATGATTCGTGAATCAATCCTCCATATAACCCTGTAAAATCACTGCTTTTAACTACTGAGTAAATATTTTTATAAGGACCTGTTACATTATCTGCAGTTGCAAAGACAATATTTGATCCTCTTAATGTTGAATAAATCCATTTTCCAAGGTATTCGCTATACATAATTGATGGTTCAGAAACACTTGGCGAAAATACATAATATGGATTGCTATTAAGTTTTTTCATACCTTCATCGCCTTTGACCCATTTTGACGATGAAACTAAATATTCATATTCGCTTCTATCTTCAAATTTGTCCTTGTCCACTCTAAACATAACCGCTCCATCATTTCTTCCACCAGGAATTGCGGTGAAATAAATATGTTCATTATCTTGTGGATTATTGAATGGGTATATTTGACCAGCATAATAGAGTTCATCTTCGCTCCATCTAAGACCTTTTACCTCTTCAAATTCTTGATATGTATTATCTTTTGCTTTGACAACTTGATTATAATTAACTAACCATGAACCACCTGTGCCCCAATATCTAATAGACATATAGAAAATATAGACATCATTTCCGATGCTTATTCCACCTGTTGGAATTTTAGTAACTTCAACAGTTTTGTCTGTTTCATTTCCGCTTTGATGCTTTCCTTGAGCAAACGGTTTAATCATTCCAATATCATTTGTAACAACACTGTCAAATTTAAGACCGTCGCTTAACTTATAATCACTAGAAATTGCCATAAAGTTAGAATTCCAGTGTCCACTCATATTGTCACTTGAGAATGTATCACCATAAAGAAGCATTGTTTTTCCATCAGGAAGGGTGAAAGGAATTCCAAGATCGGTTCCTTTTGCTCCAGCATTCAAAAGAAGTTCGCTATTAATTGACTTTGGACCAGTAACAAAATCTATTTTATTTACATAATTAACCAAATCGTTATTAACTGAAATTGCTGTATCGCTTCTTTTTGCGACATTAACTTTAACTCGTGAACCCTTTACAACTTTGTCACCAGCTTTTAGATTATCTCCAAAAGAAAGTATTCGTCCTTCGATAAGTTCCGAAGTTGGAACATAATTTTCTTCGAAAAGGAAATCAGTTCCAACTTCAAGTCTTGCTTCTTTTAATGAAAAATCATACAAATCTGGCAATAAAACATATTCTTTATTTATATCGCATGAAAATAATGTTAAAAGAAGCGGAAACACAATTATTGTTTTAATATAATTTTTCTTCATAATCTTAATCCTTATTTATTTTTTCTTTTTTTAGAAATTACTAATCCAACTCCTAAAAGAGAAATAGTTGCAAGAAGACTGCTTGTGGCAATAATTGATCCACCGCAGCCACCAGTTTTATCAGCAGGCAAAACAGTGACAACAACAGATGTTTTTACTCCATTTTCAGCTGTTACAACAATCTCAGCAACGCCTTCTTTTAAAGCAACAACTTTGCCATTTTCAACTTTAGCTACTTCTTCATTTGATGAAGTCCATGTAACATTCTTGTTTGAAGCATCATCAGGTGAAACTGTTGCGTTAACAATCTTTTCTTCACCTACTTTTAACTCAAAATCACTTGTATCTAACTCAATTTTAGTAACTTCTTTTGCAAATGGTTCTTCACTTAAAAATTTAATTGCGACATTATCAACATACAATGAATCACCAGCGTTATGAGGTGTAAATAACCATCTAACACTATTCCATTGGATTTTGTCTTGTGTAACTTGGAAATCAACTGTTACGCGAGTGTATCCATTTTCTAATGTTTCGCTTTTAATTCCGTAATGAGCAACTTCGACACCACTTGTCGCCTTATAGTCTTCTTCAAAGCCTAATTTTGATAAATCAATTTTGTAATATGATTGATTTGCTCCACCTACAAAGCATGAATTAATTTCCATGTATGATGATGGATCATCAGATATTGTTAATTTGTAATCGTAACTAATTCTAATTAAATCACCGATAGTTATATCATCAGGTGTCATTAAAAACATCGATGAATAATTTTTTGCATCTTTATCAGTTATTTTTCCGATAGCGGCAACTTTATTTCCGTTATCATTTACGATGTGGCCTGGGTTATCTAAAGAAACACTACCCCAAGCTCCTTCTAATTGGTTTTCAGAAAATGTTGTTCCTTCATCAAACGCTTCAAAATCACCATTAACAACATAGTTTTTGCTCTCATAGTATGTCTTTGTTGGATCAAATGCATTTTCAAATGTTGGTTTGATGCTAAAATAGTTAATGGAAAGTTCGTTAGAGCCCCTATATTCTAATTGGACTTTCTTTACATTTTCTATTCCATCAAATTGAATTTGATTGTTAATCAAACTACCATCTTTAACAATATTAATTGCTTTTAAAGATGCGCCATTGTCGCTTAAGATATTCAAATCAAGATTTGCATCCGATGCTAATTCGCTGGTGTAATTAACATCTAATGTATAAAGCGATTCTTTTAGCGAAGATAATTCAACACCATAAATGCCTTCATTAGATAAAACAACACAATGATTTCCTAATTTTGCATTTTTACCATAAATTCCTTTTTCGTCTGGTGTTTCACTTACTGCTGAAACGCCATAATCAAGAAATCCTTCAAAATCGCCTCCTACAAATATATTATTTGTCGTCCCTTCTTTTGTGATTTTGAAGTTGTCTGCGTAAATAGTTGCACTAGAAACATTGCACCAGAAATGAATTGAATCAAATGTTTGTGAAGCATCAAATAATCTTGTTGTGGAAACACGCTTCCAACCATTTTCTAAATCAGTGAATGTTAAATTATCTTTATCGGCGATAATATTAACCTCAGGAAGTCTATTACCTTGTGAAGGCGAATAAAAAGCAAAGCCGATATTATCTGTCGAACCATCGACTTTATAATCAAATGAGATGTTATAAGTAGAACCAGATTCAATACTTAAAAGTTTATAGAATGAGCCAAAGGCTCCTCCGACAAATTTTAGTACTGTGTTAGATTCATTATTAGGATCTCTTGTTGCAATTACTGAATTGGCGTCAAGAGGTCCAATGCCAGAGGCAACACCTTCACTTGGTGCAACACCTGGAAGTAGATATTCTCCACCACCAACAGCAAAATCTCCATTAGGAATTATATTTTCACCATAAATAAATTCCTTTTCGGAGGCTGCGTTAACAGAATTAGCTAATGGAAGAGACATTCCACCTGCTAAACCAATTAATGCTAGACTTAATAAATAATTCTTCATATTTTCCCTCCTAAAAATTATTTATTGTCATCCAAAGGCAAACGTAGTTCTTTGGATGGTAATTCCTTTTTAATAAGATATGGCTTACGAGTATAAAAATACGCAGTTGAAGAATAGTCATCGCATCTATGGTTATCGTGGCCATGTTCAATAGTTACTTTTATTGATTTTTTGAATGTAATCGGATCGAGTATGTGATAACGATAATATGTTATTTTACCTTTCCAATTATCTTTTCCACCTTTAATTATTCCATGGTATGGAGCGCAGTATTCTTGATTTGGACACCAAGCTGTATTGAAATAATCTTCTGTTCCTGTGCCATGAATTGAAGGATGTGTTTCTCCATCGATGAAAATAAAATCATCGCCTTCGCCAATCCAATCCCATTCTTCGCAATCGCTTAAATTATGAATATTAAGATTGCAGCCGACATAATGTCCTTCACCTTCTATATCTAAAATTACATAATTATCTTTTCCTGAAATATTTTGCCCACCGAATAAAAAATCTTTTCTATTTGGGAATTGATGATAATCTTGTCCTTTTGTTGGGTTTTCTCTATTCCAAATCGCTCCAAAATAGCATATATCGTCATCAAAAGTTCTTTCTTCATAATCGATGTAATAATAAAACATCAAAGTTAAATCGCACTCATTAAAAATTTCAATTTTGCACGCTTTTTCAAATGGCATTGGCCACCAAGAATTTAGACCTCTTCCATCTTGTGGAGACATTTGTAATGGAGCACTGACAAAGTTTTTGCTTTCTCCATGTCCCATTCCAAAGAAATCTCCAAGAGGAACTAAAACACTAGGAAATTCATTATCATTGAAGAATATTTTAAAATAAATTTTTCTAAAAGCATTTTTTTCAATAATGTCCCCAAAATTTACTTGAGTAAACCAAATATGCTCAATTAGTCCTGAACAATGAACATCGAATATAACTTTACTTTCACCGCTTTTAATATAAATGCGATCATCGTTTCCACCTGTAATGTCAAAAGATGACGCTCTTTTTCTTGTGCCTATTTTTCTTTTATAAATATTTGATAAATCGTGTGAATACATAACTATTTAACACCAGTCAAACTGATACCCTCCTTGATATAACGTTGAATAATAATAAAGACAATAACTGCTGGAATAAGAGAAATGAAACTTGCTGCTAAAACAGCGCCATAACCAACTGTTGAAATGTCTGAAAAAAGATAATTTATCAGTGTCATTATTTGAGTATATTGACCATGCTCCTTATCTATTGTTAATGTTGGCCATAAATAAGAATTGTAATAACCAATAAATGTTCCAGCGCCCATGATAACCATTGGTGTAATGGAATTTGGCACAAATATTTTGAAGAAAATTTGTATCGAATTACATCCATCAACACGCGCAGCTTCATCATAGTCTTTTGGAAAACCTAAATAGAATTGTTTGAAAAAGAAAATGTTATAAGCACTAGCTAAACCCGGGACGATCAAGACCCAAATTGTATTTAACATTCCTAATGCAGAAACTACTGAAATAGATGTTAACAAAATAGTAATCCCAGGAATAAACATTGTTGATATAACAACTGCCCATATAATTTTCTTTCCAGGAAATGACAATCTTGCAAAAGCATATCCCGCTAAAGAATTTATTATAAGAGACAAAATAGTTGAAACACTTGCGACAAGAAGTGTCATTCCAAAAGATTGGAAGAAGTTAACACCAATCGTCGTATATTGTAAATAGAACAACCTATTGAAATTATCTAAAGTCCAATTTTGAGGGAATATATGAAAGTTGACATCGAAAATTTCTTTTCTATCCTTGAACATCGATAATATTGTGAAAAATAAAGGCAAGAAAATATTTATAAGAACAATTACTGTAGTAGCATATAGCAATACTCTAATAACCTTTTGCGATGTTGTATTGTTGATTTTGTTTTTATTATTGCTACGAGAAAAGGAAGACATATTAAGCTTCTCCTTTCTTTTTTCTATTAGTAAGTCCAAAAACAACTGCGTTAATGGCTCCGATGAAAATCATAATCAAAATGGAAGATGCAATTATTTCTGATTGAGAAATATTTCCATTTGCTCTTGCATGAATCAAATATAAAACTGGGGTCATCGTCATATTTAATGGTTGACCATTTGTCATAAGCATAGGTATTTCAAACATTTGTAAATTTGCGGTTACTAAAGTAACGATGATTAAAACAAAATAATTTTTTAAACTAGGAAGAACTATATACCATGTTTGTTTAAAATATCCCGCTCCATCAATCATTGAAGCTTCATAATAATCTTTGGGAATATTAATTAAGCCTGAATAGAAAATTAATGTTGTATAACCAGATCCAATCCAAATTGTAGGTACGATAATTGAAACATAAGCCCAAAATACATCATGCGTAAATGCGATTGGTTCTATTCCCATACTTCCTAAAATACCGTTAATTACACCACCATTGTAATAAGTAAGAAGAGTAAATATACAGCCAACAACTATTCCTGAAAACAAATATGGTAAATAAATAATTGTTCTAACAAAAACGCCATATTTATTTTTTATGCGAACTAAAACATTTGCGAAAAAGAATGCACCTACGACTTGCAAAACTACTACAAACAAAGTCATGATTAAGTTATTCAAGATAGATTTTAAGAAATTCTCATTTCTAAATACTTTGATATAATTATCAAATCCTGCGAATACCGCATCATTAGGTCCGCTTTCAAAGTAGAAAAATGATCTATATATAGCCATTATAAGTGGAACAATAACAAATATTGTTAGCAATATAACAGCTGGGGCGATTAAGAGAAAACCAGAAACGATTTCTTCTTTTTTCTTATCCTTTGGCAATAACGAAAAGTGTTTCATAAATTATTTTCTAGGATTTGTTCCCGCTAACGCATTGTTTGTGATAATAGATTTTACTTGATTATCGCATTTCTTAATTGCTTCATCGATATCGTTGCCCATTGCAGCTTCTTCAAGGAGGCCTTCAACCGCTACTGAAATATCCCAATTATAAATAGGTTCAAGAATAGCTTTTGATGCAACTTTATTAACAACTTCAACCCATTCAGAAGGAACTTCGTTTTGTTGTTTGGATTCACTGCTTAAAATTGCTTGGACAGATTTTCTTGGAGATGATTTTGAATAATACGCTCTTTTGAAGTAATCAACTGTTTGTTCGGTATCTTCTGCTGTTAAAAATTTAATAACTTCAATAGCTTTATCAATATTTTTACATTCGCTAGAAATTACATAGCACCATCCACCATTTGTAGCGGTAACTTTATCTTGATTTCCATCAAATGTAGGAGCAACTGCAAAGCCAAAATCATCCTTTTTATCTTTATATTGATTCATAATAGATGAAATTGACCAGCTACCACATGTAGTCATAATGGCTTTTCCATCTCCGACATCAAATGCGGATTCAGTATATTCTCCTGATGAAAGTGGCACATAACCATTTCCATACAAATCTTTCCAGAGATTTGCTAGATCTTTATATCCTGGTTCTGTAATTCTTGATGTTGACCAATCATCAGAAATGGCTAAACCGTTTGTCGCAGCCACTTGCCATCCCCATGTTGCCCATGCGCAAGCGACACCAGTTGGAACACCAAAAGGATATATATTTCTTTTGTTTTCTTTTTTTAAGTTTGCTTTAATTTTTCCACAAAGTGTAAGGAAATCACTCCATTTTGTTGGAATTTCTTCTGTTTCACCATATTTTTTGAGAGCGCTCTTAGAATAAGTAATAAGAGTCGATGGTTCAAAAACTAATGGAAAGCCATAATAGTTGTCATTTCCTTTATCATCTTTATAAGTAATTGCTTCTTTCGCGGTATCTGTTAAATCATTCCAAACACTATCACTTAAATAATTATTAAGGGATATTGCGCGTCCAGCTTTAACTTCTTTATATAGGTTTCCATAACTTACCATATAAATATCTGGTACATTTTTGGATTCATATGATGATCTAATTAAATCATCAAAATCATTTTTATTAATATAAGTTTGTTGGAGTTGGATACCATCTTCAAGATTTTTGTTAAATAACTTTCTTTGTGAAATATTGATTTTGTTCTCCCACTCTTCAAAGTCCATCATCCACATCTTTATTGGAGTGGCATTTTCTTCTACAAGTTCTTTTTCATCATCAATAATAATGTCATCTGGTGGCTTACATCCTGTTAAAGAAAGGGCTACCATGACCATTGATAAGCAAATTACGTTTTTTTTCATAAAAATCTCCTTCTTCAAGATTCCTTAAATTAATTATGGAGATTAAACACAATAAAATATAGAGTTAAAAACTTGTATATGATAACAAAAATTTTGTAAACCAAGTTTTTGCGCTCTATTTTTTCAATATTTTAATAACTTTATTTTTTATTTTCGTTTTTGTATTGAGTTGGATATTTTCCATCAAGATTATAAAACCATCTTGAAAATGTTTGAGGTTCATCAAATCCAAGCAATATAGAAATTTCTTTAATTGATTTAAAAGAATTCCTAATTAAATCTTTTGCGTATCTTAATCTTAAATGATCATAATATTTTTTTGGAGTCGTATTAAACGACTGCTTAAAAAGGTTATTTAAACTCCAAGAGGAAAGATTGCTTTTTAATTCAAAATCTCTTAAAGATAAATTATTTCTTAAATTCTCTGTCATATATCTTACAAGTAAAGATACTGTATCAATCATTTCATTATCTTCTTTATAACCAAGTGAGTCAGAAATAAAAGAAGACATTAAAAGCTTTAATGCGCCCTCCATATGAAGTTCTTTCAACGGATCATCAAAAGTATATTCGTTGATTAAATGAAGAATTAAAGATCTCATCAATGTAGGATTGCTAGAATGAACAACGTATGGAAGATTCAAATTATTATCAACTAAATAATTTTTCCTAAAATACGTTAGTTCTAGTTCGCTCATTTCATCTTTGTTTTTCATTGAAACCGGGATTGTTGGTGATAATTCATCTTTATTAAAGTCAAAATGAACATGAGGTTGACAACAAGGTGTTTGATAAAAACTTATATGATGATGAACGTTTGGAGGTATTAAAACCATATCCCCTTCTTCAACAATAATAGATTTATCATCAAAATCAATTTTCATTTTTCCTTTATCAATAAAGATGAATTCAAAATCAAAAATCACTCTATCAACAACATAATCAGGAAGCCAAGTATGATACATCGCTAATCTGATATATGGTTTAAAGGATAAACTAATTTCATTCATATAATTATGTTACAAAATGTGTTTTTAAATAATCAATAAAGAATTCAAATCTGACCTATGCTTTTCAAATAACGTTCAAGAATTATATATGCAGCGCCGGAATCGATTTTTCTTTTTTGTTTTTTTACTTTTATACCATTTTCATGAAACATATTCATGGCTTCAACCGTTGTGTTTCTCTCATCTTGAAAATGAATTAAAATATCTGGAAATAATTTATTTAATGAAGAAGCAAATTGTTTCACTATTGGTGTCATTTCACATTCATCTCCACTTGGAAAAAGAGGGTATCCGATCACAAAATGCTCAATTGTTTCAATTTCTAATATACCTTTAATAGCTTTTAATGCGTCATCGTAATGTCCAATTTTAAAACGAACTTCCGGCAATAATGAAATAAACATGCCACTTCTAGAAATGGCAAGCCCAATAGATCCTTTACCTAAATCGATTGATAGCAGGTTTTTTTCCATGACATTATTCTATCATTTACTATTTTTAAATTAAATATAATGGTTATTTGAATTCTGCTGTGG
>DNPJ01000022.1 GCA_003501485.1 Bacillota bacterium | reverse complement strand
GTTTATTTTGTCATTTAACGTAAAAATATTAAAATCCTAAAAAAAGTGGTGCTAAACTACCAAAAACGGGAAACCATTATGTTGCAATTAATTTTTCAATTAGCGAAGCAAAATAATTTATTTTTCGCTAGCCTCAATAAGTTTTATAATTGTTAGTATTGTTTTATAAAATGTTTTAAAAATTGCTAATTCAGTGAGAAATGACAATAGCACATTCGATGGAAGTTATGTTAATATAAAAGTACTATTATTTGGAGAAAAAAATGAAAATCTCAGTAGCAGGAACAGGGTATGTTGGATTATCTAACGCAGTAATATTGGCTCAGCATAATAAGGTTTATGCAGTAGATGTGCTAAAATCTAAGATTGATTTAATTAACAATAGAAAGTCTCCAATTATAGATAAAGAAATCGAAGAATACTTGAAAACAAAGTCATTGGACTTGATAGCTACCTTGGATGGCGATAAGGCATATAAAGATTCTGATATTGTAATTATTGCAACTCCGACTAATTACGATGATATCACTAACAAATTTGATACGTCTAGTGTTGAATCGGTGATAGAGCAAGTTAAAAAAGTGAATTCTAATGCTTGGATAATAATTAAATCTACTGTTGGCGTTGGGTTTACTAAATATGTTAGAAATAAACATAATTATGACAAAATTCTTTTTTCTCCTGAATTTTTAAGAGAAGGCAAAGCGCTATTTGATGATTTGTATCCATCAAGAATAGTGATTGGCGTCCCCGAGAAGAAGGAACCATATTTATCGAAAGCCAAAGAATTTGCAAGACTTCTAGAAAAAGGGGCTATAAAAAAAAACATAGAGACGCATATTATTGGGTGCACGGAAGCAGAGTCTGTTAAATTATTTGCTAACACTTATTTGGCATTGAGAGTAGCTTATTTTAATGAATTAGATACATTCGCGCAAACAAAGGGGTTAAATACTTTGGATATTATTAAAGGCGTGTGTGGCGATCCGAGAATTGGCGATTTTTACAACAATCCTTCTTTTGGCTATGGTGGATATTGTTTGCCAAAGGACACAAAAGAGCTGAAAGCAAATTTCGGAAACGTACCTGAAAATCTTATATCCGCAATAGTCGAATCAAATAGAACTAGAAAACAGTTTATTTGCGATTCAATATTAAAAAAAGTTGGGTATAAAAATGATGGCAGAGACAGCGTTACTGTTGGGATTTATAGACTGACTATGAAATTTGGTAGCGATAATTTTAGACATTCTTCTATACAAGGCGTTATGAAAAGATTGCAGGCGAAGGGTGTGGAAATAGTTATTTATGAGCCTAACCTTGAGGATGGCAAATTCTTTAATTGCAAAATTATTAAAGATTTTGCTGAATTCAAAAAGAAATCAAGCATTATTATTGCCAATAGATATGATTTGTCTTTAGACGATGTTAAAGATAAAGTCTATACAAGAGATTTATTAAATAGAGATTAACGGAAAATGATTGCTTTTCTTTCGAACAAAATTAAAAAATGGAAAAAAAATACACAACTGATTACCGGAATGCTCGGTCTTTTTCTTGCTGGTTGTGTTTGCTTTTGCTCTGGCGCTCCAAATGAAAATACTACTATTGAATCCGCAGCTGCAACGACTTCAAAGTTCGCTTTGAAAAATTCTAACACCAAATACATTTCCATTCAAATTTCTCCAAAGAATGCAGATGCAAAAAAAACAATGCCCAATACATACAACGAATATTTTTATTGGAAATATATTTTTAGACATTCAGACTTTGGTTTTTTATCGACTGTTAATGGAGGCAAAACACACAGATGCTATTTTGGCGAAATTGACGTAAATAAAAACATTTCATTTATTTCTTGCAATAACAATTTTAACCCTGAATATGAAAATTTTTATAAGCATGAAGTTTACGATACCAAACTAATGTTTAAAGGAAAAAATATAATTAGTCAGGGCGCAATTAATTTTTTTGCTATATCGCAGACCAGAGCAAGTCAGATTCTTTTAAAAAGGGGTGAGCATGCCGACAATAATGGTGATTTTAGTATCGATCAATACGAACAATTGATTGGTACGAATACCCAACTTTATATAGATGGAAACTCATATTTGTTTACAATTAGTAACATTTTTTTTGAATCCGGGCAATTTCATGAGGATATGTCGCAAAATTTTGGCGAATATGTCCTGAGTTACATTCGATTTCCTGACTTTTTAGAGTCTGAGTCAACATATATTTTTAATACTTATGATTACCAAAATATTCATAAAATAAAGAGAATAAGAACGCTTTTTGATAAGGAAAATTTTTCGTTTAATTTATCGTCGTTCAACTTAAAAAATAGTAATTACCATTTGTCGGATGTTTTTGACTATAATTACATTTTTTGCGGTAATAGTAGCAAAATAGGAAATGACTTTTTGTCAATTTTTTTATTACTGCTAAGCTTTTTTGCTTTTGCTTTTTCCATATATGTTATTTTAATTTCCGATTTATTTAATAACGCCAAATATGCTATTACTATAATGTTCTTTTTCTCTTTGCCGTACGTCATTTTATCTATTGTGTATTTTGCAATTAAAACACCATTCTTTTTTTCCTTTTTTTCCCTTGTTTCATATTTGATAATGTCGGTTGTTTTAATTGCTGTATTTGCTTTTGCTTTGTATAAGGAAAGAGGTGATATGATACGAAAACATTTATAAGCAAGATTTCGGCATCGCATACTTTGGAAAGAGTGCTTTATAAACTAATGCTAGTTTTTTTTAGTATATACATTTTTTCTATGCCATATTTTAGTGATAGGAAGCCGTTTAATTATTTGGTTTATGGAATATTTGCGATTTTTGCTATTATTACTCTCCTTTATAGATTTCTTTTTTTTGAATATGAGAAAACCAATTGTAGAGTTTTTCTGTTGCCTTTCTTTGCAGTTTTTTCCTTGATTAGCACTATATTTTTGTCTCACCAATTTAGATATTTTCTTACTGTTTTTCTTTTAGCTTTGTCATATGTAATTATATATTTTATGCTCGAACAGGTAGGGGACAATGATTTGGTTATTAGAATAACGATATACTCATTAATGCTTTTTGCTATCTTGTTTATTTTGCATTATCGAGAAGATATTTTTAATTTTTCGAGTTTTGGTTCTAAGAGGCTAGGGGTCGACAATTATTTTGATAATGTAAATTCGGTTGCTTACTATTTTGCCGTATGCTCTATACTGTCGCTTTATTACGCTTTATATTCTAAAAAGTTACTTTGCCTGTTGTTTTTGATTCCTTTTTGTGCCTGTTTTTTTGTTGGTGTATTAACAGCTAGCCGAGCTTTTTTGGTTGGCGTTATCGCGTCATCACTGATGATATTTGTTGTTAGATTTAGGAAAAGACCAGTTGTTTTGACACTTGGCTTAGTTGCAATGACCGTTGGTGTGATACTTTTATTTACATTGCCTGCTTTTGCAATGCTCAAAAAAAGATTAATCGATATGTTTAATATGTTGACCGGGCGGGGTTATTCTACTGATTTTTCGACGGCAACGAGAATATTGTGGCAAGACTATGCTGCTTATTTGGGGGTTCATCGATTGTTTTTTGGTAATGGTTTAAACGGCTTCGCTGTTTATTCAGGCACTGGAACGTACAGCCATGCGAATATTGCAGAATTATTTTGTGACGTTGGAATACTTGGACTCTTGATATATTATTCGGTTTTTATTGTGGCCTTTTATGATCTCATAAATAAAAAAATGAAATATGGCGCAATTGTTGCTATGCTTTTAGTTTTTCTTATTTCGAGAGAATTCTTGAGCGTTGCATACACATCGAAATTTAACGCTTTTGTTTTCGCTTTTATAAGTTATTCCGGATCTCTTGGCGTTTATAGAAATAGAAAACGCTCATTCTTTAGGTATATATCTATTTAGCAAGGATAGGAACTATGAAAATATGTTTTTGTGTTGACACGATGGATAGTGGCGGTGCCGAAAGAGTTGCTTCGATTCTTTGCACTGAATTTGTTAAAATGAACCATGAAGTTGATTTAATTATGATTTCCGCGAAGAAAGATGATAGTTTTTATGAACTTGATAAAAGAGTCAAACTAATTCCTCTTTTTTTGGGCACAAATAAAAAACAAATAAATTTTTTATACAAGGTTTATCTTTTGAAAAAGCATTTTAAAAAAAATCGCTATGATGCTGTAATATCCTTTTTGCCTAATGTTAATTTTTGCGTTTATTTATCGCTTAAGCATATAAAAGGTATTGTTCATATTGCTTCAGAGAGAAACAATCCATACATAGATCCCAAAAGCAAAATTAGAAGGTTTTTTAAAGAATTAGCTTTCAAAAAAGCGAATGGCGTTGTTTTTCAAACCGAAGATGCAGAAAGATATTTTGCAAATAAATTAAAATGTCCTACGCAAATTATTAAAAATCCTGTATCCGCTGTTGTCGATGACCTTTTGCTAGATACGAGAACAAGCGGAAGCATTGTTAGTGTTGGCCGCTTAACGGAACAAAAAAATTTTTCACTATTAATTAATGCTTTTTATGATTTTAATAAAATTCATCAATCATCTTTTCTAAAAATATATGGTGAGGGGGCTTCACGAGATAAATTAGAAGAATTAATAACCAGTCTTGATTTAACTGGCAAAGTTCAATTGTGTGGTAATTCCATTAACTGGATAAAAGATAATTTCAACTGTTCGTTATTCATTAATTCATCACTATATGAAGGAATGCCTAATTCATTATTAGAGGCCGCAATTAACGGAATGCCGTGCATTGCATCGGATTGTCCAATTGGTGGCAACAGGGAATTGTTATTAAACGGAAATGGATTATTATTTATTAACAATGACAAAGAAGATTTGCTAAAAAAAATGAATATTCTTTATAAAAACGATGCACTCGTTACAAAATTTAGAAAAGCGAGTTTAAATATGCGTGAAAATTATTCGCCGAAAATAATTGCCTTGCAATGGGTTGATTTTATCAAAAGGCTTATCAATGAAAAGAAATAGTTCTTTTGCACAAATTTTACGTAAGAAATATGCCCAGCCAATTTGCTGGTTGGATGATTCTACTTTGGTATATTATTGGCGTGGTAAGTTCGTTTCAATTGATGTTGAATCGAAGAGCGAGAAACTTATTGGCAACATTAAACTTAACGCCAAGGAAAAGCTGCTTTCTTTTTTCTCCATTTCTAGAAGATTATTTAGACTATATATTTTTTCTCCGACTTTTGACTATAGGAAACAAGAAATTCTCTTTTCGTTTAATGGCTATTTTTGCTCATATAATTTGAAGACAAATGTTTTTTTGCGCGAGCAATTGCTTGACCATGGCGCAAGAAGGCTGCTTTCAATTTGCTTTTGTAAAAATGGCGATGTTTATTATGGCGAATATCCAACCAAAAACGATGGCACCGATGTGTGCATTATTAGAAGAAACACAAACAAAGAACATTCGATCGTATATCGTTTTGAACCTGGCAGCATTAGGCACATTCACTATGTATGCGAATATGGAAATGACTTGTTTTGCTTTACTGGTGATGAAAATAATGAAACAAATATTTTTCAATTTAAAAACAAAAATTTTAAAACCCAGCCCGATTGTCTTTTATCCGGAAGCCAAGATTGTCGTGCGTGCGTAGCGATGTTTAATAACGGCTATCTTTATTATTTAACGGATAACCCATATTTTGAAAATGGACTTTTTGCTTTTGATTTAAAAAAGTCTTTTTTAAAGCAAATGTTTCGAATTGAGGGATCAGTTATTTATGGCTTGGTATCTAATAATTTTTTATTTTTTTCAACTTGCGTTGAATATAATTTGTCCAAGAAAAAAAATAACAAAAATGTTATTTTGAAAATTAATGGGAAAATAGGCGGGATAAGAAGCAATGAATCTATATTGTATTGTTTTAACTGCAATGCAAATCAACTAATTCGACTGATTAAAATAAAAAAGGACTGTTTGTCTATAAAATATTTTGGCATTGGCACATTTATGTTCACGTGTAACAATTCTTCAAAATATTTGGCCGTCTTCTCCCAATCATTAAAAATAAATGAAACATTGTTTATTTTTGACATTCAAGAAGCAAACCTATAGTTTGCTTTTGATGATATTCAAAAGATTTTTTGAAAAAGTATTATATGTGTATTTTTCGGACTCCTTTAAACAATTTAAGCTTATATTCAATGTATCTTGATTTATATATTGACCGATAACATTTTTTAATTCGACTAAATTTCCAGGAAAAACAATGGCGCCTATGTTATTATTTATTATTTCTGGAATAGCTCCAACATGAGTTGATATTACAGGTAGCCCAAATCTAAATGCCTCCAATATGGTTATTGGTAAACCTTCTGCGTAAGATGGCAAAATAAAAAAATCCGCATCTTTAAACGCTTGGATTTTTGTTTTCCCTTCAACATATCCTCTGTACTCGAAAATATCATTATTTTTAATGGCGTTTAACAAATCTTTTGATTTACTATCATTAGGTTTTCCACAAATAATGAGCTTTGCCTTAGTGCCATCGATTCTTTTAAACACCTTAATTAAATCGTAGAATCCTTTTCGTTTGTCAAGAGATCCGACAAATAAAAATGTCTTTCTTTCTTTCTTTTGGCAGTATTTTGATCTAATAAAAGATTCATCAATTCTCGGAAGAGTTGGATCAAAAAAGTTATAAAGGACTACTATGGTTTCTTTTTTGTATCCTTCTTTTATCAAATCGTTTTTTAAAATAGTTGATAAAGAAATTATTGTTGTTATTTTTGTTTTTAGCTGTTTTTTAATCAGGCTTCTTACAATCTTCTTTTTTGTAAAAATGCTCGTTAAATCAGCAAAGTGAATATGCAAAAAAATATGATATTCTTTTGCATATGTTCTTTTAATTGTCATTAGGTCTTTTAAAAGTGAAATACCATAGGACGAATTAATATAGATGGCATCATATTTATTGTTTTTAAGTTCTTTTTTTAATTTTTTCTTTGTTTCAAAATAGTTCAAAAAATTGAGCAATGAAAATTTACCATTTGTCCCTGGTCTTCTATTTATTATGCAATTGTTGAATGGAACGAAGTCAATAAAATTTTTGTTAAAAAAACTTTTGTTTTTAATTATTGCTTCCGCGAAAGATGTGATTCCACCTTTAAATCTATCTTTCGTATCTAAAGGTGCAACAAATAATATTTTTTTCATCATTCCGATTTTACTTTACTTTTGCTGCCCGTTCAATATCGATGTAGTTTTCCTAAATAAATGAATGTATTATTAATTATAGACATTTTATGAAAATATTATTAGTAACTCAATATTATTGGCCTGAAAACTCTATAGTTACTGACATCGCTGAATCATTGAAAAAAAGGGGAAATGATGTCACTGTTTTGACAGGCTTGCCAAATTATCCTCAAGGCAAAATTTTTGTTGGATATAGAAAAGACGAAAAAAGGATTCAAGAGCACAATGACGTGCACATTGTTCGCGCAAAATTAATTGAACGGCGCCACGATGTTTTTCACCGTGTTTTGAATTATTATTCGTTTCCTTATTATGGTTGCAAACTGGCAAAAAAATTGCCGAAGGATTTCGATGTAGTTTTAGCAATGGAAGAATCACCAATTATGTTGGTAAAACCCGCTATTTTATATGCGAAGAAGAATAATAAACCGTTAATTATGTATGAAATGGATTTGTGGCCGGAATCATTATTGGCTGGTGGCATATCGAAAAAATCTCTAATCTATAAACATTATAAAAAAGTCTCCGCTAGTGTTTATTCTCAATTTAATAAAATTCTCGTTTCTACTAAAGAGCATATTTCTTACATAAAATCATTGCCAAAGTGTAATTTGCTTGATATCGACTATTTAGCTCAATACGCCGAAACATTATTTGAAGATAGCGTTTATGAATATAATGATAACGGAATTATTGATTTGATGTTTGCTGGTAATATTGGAAAGGCACAATCGGTAAACACAATTATTAAGGCAGCGTCATTACTAAAAGATGAATCAAGATTCAAATTTCATATAGTTGGCTCTGGTAGCGAATTAGATAATGTCAAAAGGCTTGCGAAAGAATTGAATATAGATAATGTTGTTTTTTATGGGCAAAAGCCATTGGATTGTATGCCAGACTTATATAATTTAGCGGATGTAATGCTTGTAACGCTGGAAGACAAACCATACGCTAATATGACAATACCGGGGAAGGTGCAATCTTACATGGCTGCTGGTAAAGCGGTTGTTGGGGTGGCAAATGGGAGCTGTGCAAGCTTTATTTTAAATAATGGAATTGGTTATTCTTGTCGATCTAATGACTATCGTTCATTAGCTGAATTGCTTAAGAAGCTTGATATGAAAACGCTCAAAAATATTGGGGCGCATTCTAAAGAAGTTTACTTCAAAAAGTATTCAAAATCTATTTTTATCACTAAATTGATTCAATGTTTAAGTTCATTTGTTAATTAAAGCTCTGACCATCTATCTTATAATGCTTTTAGCAAAGCGAATAATTAAAAATAGCAGAAGCATATTGAACTGTACCCCTCCTCCTTTCTTGTCCAGGATTTGGGGTACAGTTCAATTTGTCTTACTTGTTTTTTTTCTTTTTTTTAGTTTCTTAAGCAAATCAAACAAATAATTTTTCATATCCAAAAGCTCTGCTTTACCATAGTTAATATAATAATTCCCTAAGTTGACAAAAATCGTCACCACAAAAGCATAAACAAAAATCTGAGGCATGCCGGACAATTCAATTTTGTTACAAATACCAATGCATGCAGTAGAATAAAGTAAGAGAATAGCCCACTTTTCTATATAATTGTAAAAGTATTCTTTTAATCCATCTTTTAAAACATATTTAAATACAATAAATGGATCATACCAAACAAACGTTAATATTTTGGAAATAATAGTCCCTAGCACAACACCAATTATCCCAAAAAAATGAGTTAAAAAAATTGAAGCTCCTAAATTGATTACAGCCATAATTAGTGGTCTAAATTTTCCATACCAAAAAAGGCCGTTAGCATCCCTCATTAGTGAACAAGGTCTTTGAAAATTTGTTAAAGTAACGCTCACGGTTAATGCTATAACAACCGACTGATCAAGTAAATATTGCGATCCAAAGAAAGTCGAAATAAATGGATTAAAACACACAATCATTCCAACGGCTATATATATAGAAATCCAATAATATGCACTTTGTAATGTTTTAAAAAACTTCCTTTTTTTCTCTAACTTAGAGTCGACCATTAGATTGCCTATTGAAGGCGTAAGCGCCCCTAGAACATTATTATAAAAGGAGTCAACATAATTCATTATAAGATAATAATTAGAATAAATAGCAGCCGGTATAACACCCAGCATTTTAGATATCAATATCGTATCAACTGTAGTAGAGACAGTGTTGCTAACTTTATACAAAAATAGAGCAAAAACATTTCTTTTTAATTTTTTTAATTCTTCAGATTCAAGCTTATTCGCTTTTCCTCTTAAAAATGGGTATTTAATATTTACATAGATAGAGCAAAAGATGTCAGTCGCCAAAGAGAAAAAAATGGCAATACCAAGAAAAATAAAATAATTCTTAAAAGCGAGGATTGAAACAATTTGTAAAACCGCCTTAATTAAATTCGAAATAATTTGAACTTTTCTAAAAATATAATTCTGCTGTGTTGCATTTAAAAAATTTATCTTATAACTAAAAAAATATAATGAACCGGTTTGAAAAACTAATAGTAAATAAACGGCAGAAACGTATGGAACGTTCGGAATTTCCTTAACAAAAAATTTAATAAAAGGGGTCAAAGCCGATCCTGCAATCAAAATAAAAAAAGCAACAACATAATACACGTTACGATATAGCTTCATTAAAGCTTTTATTTTTATTTTGTTATTATTTTTTATTGGCTCATATAAACTAAAAATAATGGCAGATCCTATACCCATTTCCGCAAAAGAAAGCATACTTAAAACGCTCGAAAAAGTTGTACTCAATCCTAAATATTCAATTGCAATATTATGCAAAAAAACTCTTCTGCAAATTAAGTCCAAAGCCAAAGCCACCAATTGAGACAATAGAGAAAAAAGAATATTCCTAAAACTATTTTCAAAGCGAGATGCTGAAACCTGTTCCATTGATTTTATCGTTTATCCTAATTGAACCAAATATTTTTCAAACATCAAGTCGTCGAAACCATTTAACATTTCGAAATACAAATAGAATTTATATAATAACCAAGTTTTAAATTTTAAACTGTATTCTATTTTTGGTTTAAACTGAGTTTTCCAAGAAAATGAAAGTTTTCTTTTTTGCATATCAAAAACAGCTTTTGGTAGCCAATTAAAAAGCGTTTTTCTATAAATTGCAAAGTCTTGAAAAGAAAAATTTATTTGTCTAGCAAATTCGCTTAGCAATTGCATGGCCTTACAAATCAAATACTTTCGCATTCTGCTTTCAATGATTTCCACTGCTCCGTTTATACATGTTTATAAATGATATTTTACAAATCCAAATTTAGTTGCTTGTCTTCTCAACATCTCATTGCAAACCATTTTTATATTAGACAATTCAATAAAATTAATCAACCACAAAACAAGTGCTGCCGTTGCAACTGTGAATTCTTAAACTAAATTCCGTTTTTTCTCGAAATCCTGATTTTAGTCCGAGAATAGTATAATTTTCATGTCCTGTTGGCTAGAAAAGGAGGTTTTGCATGTCACACTTAAAAGAAGAGGACAGGAAGAAAATTAGTTCAATGCTTGCACACGGAAACAAATGCCGTGAGATTGCCGAAGCGATTGGATGCGACCCGACAACAATCGCCAAGGAAATCAAGAGGAACAGAATCGTTTCCAAGGATGCTTCCAAGGGACAAAGCAAGATTTTGTGCAAAAAACTCGACAAGTGGCCATACGTATGCGGCACATGCAAGCACAAGTACATAGACTGCTGCTTCCTATAGCTGAGATACGATCCCGTGCTTGCACAAAAGAAATACGAGGCAAAGCTACACAACTCGAGGAAGGGCATCAACCTGACCAAGGAGGAATACGACCGCCTGGTCTCGACGATCAAGGAGGGACTGGCAATTAAAAGGTCGGTTTATGCCTCCGCCAAGGCAAGCAATGTCGAAATTTCTTTGCCAACCGTATACCGCTACATATCCGAGAAGAGGGTACCCATCTCCAAGATGGATTTGCCATATGCCGTCACATACAAAAAGAGGGAGAGGAAATCAAAAGAGTACGACTACTCCGACAGCAAGATAGACAGGAGCAATCGTACCTATTTGGACTACCTTCCCTACATGAAGAGCCATATCAACGAAATCGCGGTTCAGATGGATTTCCTTGGCTCGATAAAGTCCGATAGCAAATCTATTCTAGTCCTAATCCTTCCGCAAATCGTAAGGTGACAGATTAATCG
>DNPJ01000015.1 GCA_003501485.1 Bacillota bacterium | reverse complement strand
CAAAATATTATTATGGATTTTCCTAAAACATTCCCGGATGTTGAAACAATTATTCTTGATAGAAATTATCGATCAACAAAAGCTATACTTGAATGCGCAAATAAATTGATTGCGCATAATAAGAAGAGAGTTCCTAAAGCACTTTATACTGAAAACAATGATGGAGATAAAGTTTCGTTAAATGTTTTATATTCAAGAGATAATGAGGCGAAATATGTCATTGATCAGATCGAACAGCTCCATTTAAAGGGCGTAAAATATAAAGACATTGTTATTTTATATCGCGCAGCATATCTAACTCTTCCTTTTGAAAACGAATTGATGAAAAGAAGAATTCCATACCAAATTTATGGTGGTCTCAAATTCTTCCAAAGAAAAGAAATTAAAGATGTATTAGCTTATTTCAGGCTTTTGTACAATCCGAGAGATGACATTTCTTTTGAAAGAATCATAAATGTTCCAAGAAGAGGAATTGGTGACTCATCAATGGATATTTTGAAAGCTGAAAAGAACGCTAACGGATTGTCATATTTAGAATATCTTGATGATATTGAGAATCGTTCTACTTTGTTGAAACCAAAGATGGTTTTAGCGTTGTCTATGCTCATTGATAAGATTAAAAATGTTAGAACGAAATTAGACGAAAATCTTGAAGCATATTCAAAGATTTTAGAAGATTTCTTGGTTAGCATTGGCTATTACGATTATTTAAAAAGCGATGACGAAACTGCCGAAGAAAGACTTGGTAACGTAAAAGCTTTGTTTGAAAATATCAATTCATTTATGAAAGAGAATCCTGACTCTTCATTTGATGAATATTTACAAAATGCAACTTTACAAACTTCTCAAGACGAAATCATTGATAATGATCAAGTCTCACTAATGACTATTCACGTCGCCAAAGGTCTCGAGTTTGATTATGTTTTTGTTGTATCTTTAATAGATGGTGTTTTTCCATCACAAAGAACTCTTGATGAAAGCGGGCATGATGGTCTTGAAGAAGAAAGAAGACTTTGTTATGTCGCTTTTACAAGGGCTAAGAAAAAATTATTTGTTACTGCTAATACGTCATATTCATTTGTTCTTGGTCAAGATGGAAAACAATCATCATTCATTAATGAAGCAGGGTTAATAAGAGAGAACAATTCATCCTATAAAGGTGCATATAAAAAACCAAATTCTATTGGGTATTTTATGGACGAGCAAACATCATTTGATGACTTCTTTACATCTAAAAAAGAAGAGAAGAAGGATAATGGCATTTCTGATTGGAAAGTTGGAGATGTTGCAATACACGATGTATTTGGCAGAGGCGTTGTTACTGCTGTCATGGACGATTTGGTGGAAATCAATTTTGACAATCATGGTACAAAAACACTTATGTCAAATCATATAAAATTACATCGCGAAAAAAGAGGAATCGAAGCATGAATGATTTAAAAGAAAGAGTTCAAGAAATAACAAAATTATTAGAACAATATAATTATGAATATTATGTTTTGGATAATCCTAGTGTTCCAGACGGTGAATATGATCGTCTAATGAACGAATTAATTGCGATTGAAAAAGAACACCCTGAATTAAAAACTCCTTTTTCTCCAACACAAAGAGTAGGGGGAACTGTCTTATCTTCATTTGCAAAAATAAAACACAAACGCATGATGCTTTCTCTTGCTAATGCATTTAATGAAAAAGACTTAAGAGATTTCGACCAAAAAGTGAGAGATGTTGTTCACGTTGACAAGGTTGAATATATGTGTGAAATGAAAATTGACGGACTTGCTATGTCTCTTGATTATGTTAATGGTCATTTAAATTATGCCGCAACTCGTGGTGATGGAAACGAAGGCGAAGATGTTACAAGCAATGTTTTAACAATAAAATCTATCCCAACTATTGCAAAAGAAAAAAGAGATTTCGAGGTTCGCGGTGAGGTTTACATGTCGAAAAAAGTTCTCAACGAATTAAATAAAAAAAGAGAAGAAAATCATGAACCTTTATTGGCAAATGCTAGAAATGCTGCAGCAGGATCGATAAGACAACTCGACTCTTCTATCGCAGCATCTAGAAAACTTGAAGCTTTTTGGTATTATCTTGTTAATGCAGACGAGCTTGGTTTTAAAAAGCATAGTGATGCCTTAGATTACATTGAGTCAATTGGATTTAGGACTAACAAAGAAAGAAGAATTTGTAATGGTATTGATGAAGTGCTTTCTTATATTGAAGAATACACAGAGAAAAGACCATTGCTAGGTTATGATATTGACGGAATAGTTATAAAAGTAAACGACATAACAAAATATGAAGCTCTTGGATATACTGCAAAAACTCCGAAATGGGCTATTGCATATAAATTTCCTCCTGAAGAAGTTGTGACAAAGCTTGAAGATATTGTTTTTACAGTAGGTAGGACTGGAAAAATAACTCCAAACGCAGTTATTAAACCTACAAAGGTGGCTGGCTCCACTGTTCAAAGAGCAACACTTCACAATGAAGATTTTGTTCGTGAAAAAGGACTAAAAATTGGTGATTATATTGTTCTTAGAAAAGCGGGAGATGTTATACCTGAAGTTGTCCGACCTCTAATTGAAAAGCGTGACGGAACTGAAAGAGACTTTGTTATGATTGAGAAATGTCCTGTTTGTGGTTCCTCTTTAGTCAAAAAAGACGCAATGCATTTTTGTGTTTCGCCTAACTGTCCTGCTAGAAAAATTGAAGGAATGATCCATTTCTCTTCAAGAGATGCTATGGATATAGATGGAATGGGCGATAAAGTTGTTGAAGAATTTTTCAATGAAGGATTTATTAGTGATATCCCTTCAATATATCGTTTATTTGAACACCGAGAAGATATTATGAATATTGATGGTTGGAAAGACAAATCCGTCGATAATTTAATTAATGCAATTCATAAATCAAAAGAAAATTCCCTTGAAAGATTATTATTTGGACTCGGAATAAAAGAAGTCGGTGAAAAGATGGCTAAAATTTTAGCTAGAAGATTCCAAAACCTTGAAAATTTTAAAGATATAACCGTCGATGAGTATTTAAAAATACCTGACATTGGTCCAGTAAGTGCAAATTCTTTATATAATTATTTTCATAACGAAGAAAATCTTGCGTTGATTCAAAAATTAAAAGAATATGGTTTGAATTTTGATTATTTAGGAACAACAAAAGTTGATGAAAATTCACCATTTTACAATAAAACAGTCGTCTTAACAGGAACGCTTAGCCATTTTGGAAGAAAAGAAGCAACTGAGCTTTTAGAAAATTTAGGCGCTAAAGTAGCGGGTTCTGTTTCTAAAAAAACAAATTATGTTATCTACGGAGTTGAAGCCGGTTCTAAACTTGATAAAGCCAATGAATTAGGTGTCGAAACCATGGATGAAGAACAATTTCTTAAAATTATTAATAATGATAAAAAGGAGGAGTAATAATGAAAAAATATGATATTAATGTTCTTAAAGACGCGGCAAATAGATTGTTATTTGATATGTCCGATGAAGAATACGAAACTTTATTAAATGAGTTTGACATTATTACAAAGCAAATGCTTGTTTTAGGCGAAAACGAAAGCATAGATAAATATGAACCTATGACTTTTCCATTTGAGTGTGCGACATCTTATTTAAGAGAAGACGTTCCTACAAAACCATTATCAAGAGAAGAGGCGCTTAGAAACGCCAATCATAAAGCAGGTGGACAAATTAAACTACCAAAGGTGGTACAATAATGAAGAATTACAAGGATTTTACTATAAAAGAACTTCATGAATTGTTAATTAAAAAAGAAGTAACTCCTCTCGATTTAGTTAATGAAGCTCTTAATTTAATTAAAAACGATACCAACAATTCTTTTGAATATGTTATGGAAAAAGAAGCGATTGAACTAGCTTCAAAATTAAACGAACCAGAAGTAAATAATATGCTTTGGGGAATACCTTTTATTATTAAAGATAATTTTTCAACTAAAGACGTTCCAACAACAGGAAGCAGTAATATTTTAAATGGATACGTTCCTGTATTTGATGCAACCGTAGTTGAAAAACTATATAAAGCCAAAGCGATACCTGTTGCCAAATCCACTCTTGATGAGCTTGCGATGGGCGGAACAGGAACATCAGGGCATTTGGGAACAACATTTAATCCATACGACAAACATCACGAACATTTAGTCGGTGGTTCTAGCTGTGGAAGTGCATCATCTGTTGCTGCCGGAATCGTTCCTTTCGCTTTAGGTAGCGATACTGGAGATTCGATTCGTAAACCAGCATCATATGCAGGACTTGTAGGCTTTAAACCAACTTGGAGCAGAATTTCTCGTTATGGATTATTTCCATTTGCTCCTTCTCTTGATACAGTTGGATATTTCACAAGAAGCGTTGACGACGCTGCGATATTGCTTAATGTTTTAGCGGGGCGTGATGAAAATGATTCAACTTCATCAAATAATGTTGTCGATGATTATGTTAAGAATATTGATGCACCAGTTAGTAATTACAAAATCGCGGTTATTAACCAAATTATTAACGCAATTAAAGATAAGGAAATTAAAGAATCATTTTTAAAAAATTGTGAATCATTAAAAGAAAAAGGCGTAATTATCGATTATGTCGATATGGATCAAGAATTGCTTGAAAGCATTCTTCCAACATATTTTGTGATTTCTTGTGCTGAAGCAACAAGCAATAATGCAAATTTAGATGGTATAAAATTTGGCCCATATTATGACGCAAACACTTATCAAGAAGTTATGTCTAAAGCGAGAACAAAAGGTTTTAGCGAGCTTATTAAGCGTCGCTTTGTCTTTGGTTCTTTTGCACTTATGAGAGAAAATCAAAATGATTTATTTATTCGCGCTCAAAGAAATAGAAGAAGAATCGTTAATAGTGTTAATAAAATTTTAGAGAAATACGATTTTATTTATGTTCCTGCAGCACCTACAATAGCACCAAAAATTGGTGAAAGTAGCGATAGATTATCAGATGAATATTTAATCGCAGACAATCACTTAGCATTAGGCAATTTTGCGGGTCTTCCTTCAATTACGCTTCCTATCGGTTTTAAAAATGGTTTTCCATTTGGCGCTAATGTAATGGGTAGAGCTTTTGAAGAAGCAAAACTATTTAATATATCGAAAGAAATTGAAAATATAACACATTTAAAAGGTGTGTATGCAAAAGGAGAATAATTGTATGAATTTTGAACCAGTTATCGGACTTGAAATACACGTCGAATTAAAAACAAAGAGCAAAATGTTTTCTAGCGCTCCTGTTACATATGGTAAAGAACCTAATACACAAATAGCGCCTCTTGATATTGCTTTTCCTGGAACAATGCCAACTGTTAATAAAGAGGCTGTAATTTATGCAATTCGTGTATCAAATGCTCTTCATATGAATATCGACCATGAACTCCATTTTGATAGAAAAAATTATTTCTATAGCGATCTTCCGAAAGGATATCAAATCACTCAAAACTTAAGACCAATTGGATCGGATGGTTATTTAGAAATTGATGTTAGCAGCGGAAAAAGAAAAATAGTAATTGAAAGACTCCATATTGAAGAAGATACTTGTAAACA
>DNPJ01000016.1 GCA_003501485.1 Bacillota bacterium | reverse complement strand
TCTTTACGCGATATATTTATTTAGGGTGTTTTACACCCTTTTTTCATTAATCAATTGAACACTTTTAGTTTATGTGATATATTCAAGTTGCTTAAGGGAGTAGTTTGCAGTTATCTAACTGTGATAAGTCAACATCTCAAGCCATTTGGCTCTGGCTTATCTTAAATAACGAGACTTAGGTAAGACATTAGTCCTACCTTTGGTCAAACGGTAGGATATTAATGTATCCTATTTTTTTGTTTAGTGAGGTAAGACAATGGAAGAAATTAAAAAAGAAATAGCTTATGAAACATTATCAACAAAGCAAGTGGAAGAAGCTTTGCAAGTTGATATAGAACACGGTTTAAGCAATGAAGAAGCAAAAGAAAGATTGCTTAAATATGGCCCAAATAAACTTCAAGAGAAAAAGAAAAAATCTTGGATAAGAATATTTTTCGAACAAATGAACAATCCAATGATTTTTGTTCTTTTTGCCGCTATTGCAGTAACCATTGCTGTTTCCATTTATGAAACTGTAAATGCTGTTAAAGCAGGGCAAACCGGAAATCTATTTCTTGAAGTGGGTGATTGGCCAGATGTCATTATTATTTTGGCTGTCATTTGTTTAAATTCGGTAATTGGTACAATACAAGAAATAAAAGCTCAAACATCTCTTGATGCTTTAAAAAATTTATCTAGTCCTGAATCGACAGTAATTCGTGATGGTAAAAGATTCAAAATAAAATCAAGTGAACTCGTTCTCGGCGATGTTGTCGTTCTTGAAGAAGGTGACACCATTGGAGCGGATTTAAGATTAATTGAAGCGGTAAATTTAAAAGCAAATGAATCATCCTTAACAGGTGAATCAGTACCTGTTGAAAAAGATTCAAATGTTGTTTTTTCTTCATCTGTTGGTGTTGCAGATAGAGTTAATGTTGCTTATATGTCGACACCTGTTAGCTATGGTAGAGGTAAGGGAATTGTCATTAAAACTGGTATGAATACCGAAATTGGTAAGATTGCCAAAGCTCTTGATGAGGAAGAGGATAATGAGACCCCGCTTCAAAAAGTATTAGCGAAATTATCAAAATTCTTAGGTTTATTAACTCTTGGTGTAGTTATTGCTGTTCTGATTATTGAAATTATTTGGATATTTGTTGATGGTAAAGGTGGAGAAATTGAACAATGGATTGATGCTGTTTTATCCGCAATCGCTCTTGCTGTTGCTGCGATTCCTGAAGGTCTTGCTGCAGTTGTCACAATTGTTTTGTCAATTGGTGTTCAAAGAATGGTCAAAGCGAATACAATTGTTAGAAAACTACCAAGTGTTGAAACTCTCGGTGCCGTAAGCGTCGTTTGCTCTGACAAAACAGGCACGTTAACACAAAACAAGATGACTGTAGTGGAGTCTTATACATTTAATCATTTTTATGTAGATAAAGATTTTAACGAAAATAACACCGATAAAGACTTACTTCTTTTAGCAAAAGGTATGTCATTATGCTCAAACGCAACTGTTGATGAAGGCTTATATGGAGATCCAACAGAGATTGCCTTAGTAGCTTTTGCAAATGAGTTCGGATTACATAAAAAAGATCTTGAAAAAAATATGCCACGTGTAGATGAACTCCCATTTGATAGCGTTAGAAAAATGATGTCTACAAAACATATTTACAAGAATAAAAATGTAGTTTTCACTAAAGGCGCATTAGATAGCATTTTATCTCACACCAAGTTTATTCTTGAAAATGGTAGTGTAAGAAAAATTTGTCAAAATGATATTGATAAAATTTATAAGGTTAATAGTGAATATTCTAGCAAAGCATTACGCGTTTTAGCGCTTGCTTATACGAATAAAGAAGATATTAGTGAAGACGATTTAATATTTGTTGGTCTAGTGGCTATGATTGACCCTGCAAGACCTGAAACAAAAGGGGCTGTTGCTAAATTTAAAAATGCTGGTATTACAACTGTAATGATAACAGGCGATCATAAAGATACAGCTTTTGCTATTGCTAAAGATTTAGGAATTTGTAGTGACATTTCTGAATGCTTAACTGGAAAAGATGTCGATAATTTAAACGAAGAAGAACTCAAAGAAGTTTGCAAACACGCACGCGTTTTTGCTCGTGTTTCACCTGAAAACAAAGTTCAAATCGTTAAAGCCTTTGAATCTAACGGAAATATTTGTGCTATGACCGGAGACGGAGTAAATGACGCTCCATCTTTAAAAGCAGCTGATATAGGTATTGCGATGGGTATTACTGGAACCGATGTTGCAAAAGGCGCTGCAGATATGGTTTTAACTGATGACAATTTTGCCTCGATTGAAAAAGCAGTCGAGCAAGGCCGCGGTATTTATGCAAATATTAAAAAGACAGTTATATTCTTATTATCTAGTAATATTGCAGAAGTTTTTGCAATGTTACTAATCATTATACTTGGACTACCTGCTCCATTAATTGCGATTCATTTATTATGGGTTAACTTGTTAACTGATTCACTTCCTGCTATAGCGCTTGGAATGGATCCTTATGACCCGAATAACATGAAAGAAAAACCACGCAATCCGAATGAAGGTATATTCGCTCATGGTGGTTTGTTAAACACAATTTTATATGGTTCATTTATTACAATCGCAGTATTGATATCTTATTTCTCCGCTGCATGGCTAAATAATGCATTTTCTTTAGCAGACATTAAATCTCTTTATGAAAGCAATCCTGATATTCTTCACCAAGCTCAAACAATGGCCTTTACCACTTTAGCGGTAAGTGAATTATTCCATATGATTTCGATGAGCAATCTCAACAAATCAGGGTTTAGAGTATTTAAAAACAAAAACTGGATGATGCTTATTGCGTTTATACTCGGCATCGGATTACAACTCTTTGTTATTGAAGTTCCTGGCGTAAGAGATGTTTTCTCAACTGCAAATCTCAGTTGGCAAGAGTGGTTAATAACTATTGCCTTCTCGGTTTTCCCATTTGTAATGCATGAATTAATTGTTTTATGTAAATTCCTTGTTAACAAAATATGCGAACTTAACAATAAAACTAGAACAAAATAATTAGAAAAATAGCATAAAAACGCCTATGGTTTGAAGTATTGTTCCTATTAAAACAAACACGTGGAACACGCAGTGAAACCATAGGTTTTTATGTCCAATTCCATATAAAATAGAACCTAATGTATAACTAATTCCACCGATTAATATTAATATAAATGATATTTGTGGTAGATACAAAAATCCGGTTGTATATAGTATCATCCAGCCAAGCAAAATATATAAAATCATTGAAACAATTTTTATTGTTTTACTTTTCAAATTTATTGCATTAAGAATTACTCCTAATAAAGCTAGTGTCCATTGAAGAATAAGCAAAATTAGTCCTAAAATATTTTCTTTGTAGATATAAAAACAAATTGGTGTATATGTCCCAGCAATCAATATATAAATAGTGCAATGATCTAACACTCTTTTTATTTTCTTTGTTTTGGAATCGTTTGGTGCTTTATGATATATCGACGAAATTGAGTAAAGAAGAATAATTGTAAGCGAAAATATTATCATGCTTATCATTGCTATTAAATCAAATTTATTTAAGGCATATAAAACAATTGAAGCAATAAAAACAGCGATACCTAAGGGGACACCCATTAAGTGTGAATAAAAATTAAAATCATCTTGCTCTTTTGAATAATTTGGAATGTCTAAATTCTTGATATTTTCTTTTATGCTCATATGTCTTCCTCCGATTTGCAAAACAATGATATATGGAGAATTAATTTTTGTGTTCTAAAGTTATATTTTTCTTCTCTACCACAAATAAAAACCACTCTACGAAATAGAGAAAACACGAAAAATGAAACGTTTTTATAATATTCATATTTATAAATCGACTAAATTTTGATATTCTTTGTTTATGTCTAACAATAGCAAAAACAGTGTTATATTGCTTCCTTCTTATCAGCCAGAAGAAACATTGGTCAATTTAACAAGAGGACTTTCTGAAAATGGTTTTTATATCTTGATAGTTGATGATGGAAGTGGTTCTGACTACAAAGATATCTTTAAAAGATGTGAAAAATATGCTGATGTTATTTCCTATGACAAAAATAAAGGTAAAGGCTTTGCTTTAAAAACAGGATTTAAATATATCATTGATAAAAAATTAGATTACAAATTTGTTATAACCGCGGACGGTGATGGACAGCATAGAATTCAAGATATCGTTTTAATGGATAAAGAGGCATTAGCCAGAAATATGACGGTTATTGGTGAAAGAAGATTTGAGGTAAAAACCCCTTTTAAGTCAAAAATAGGAAACGTTACTTCTAGATTTACTCAAGCCTTGTGCACATTTCGTTATATGAGAGATAATCAATGTGGCTTAAGAGCCTTTCCTACATTTATTTTGCCTGAACTTATTAACATTTCAGGGCAAAGATATGAATATGAAATGAATGTTTTAACTTATTTAATGACTAAGGAAATTCCATACTCAACAATGAGAGTTAAAACAATTTATGAAGACAATAATAGAACAACTCATTTTAGACCTGTTAAAGATACATTACTTATTCAAGGATCTATTTTGAAATGCGGATTAGTTAATATTCTTTCAATGATTATAGGATTAGTTACTTGTTGTCTTTTTTATTATTTTGTTTTTTATAATCTAACCCCAAATTATGAATTAGCGTTATTTTGTTCCTTTGGTGTTTCGTTTTTATTTCATATAGCAAGTAATATGATTTTATATCGACCAAAGAACCCTGCGAAAATGATATTCAGAATATTTTTATACGAGTTTTTTAATTTGATTTCTTTGATGCTGTCCGTGGCATTATTTTGTAGAATTTGTTCTTTGCAATTATATTGGGTATATTTATTAAGTAGTGTAATAACTATTATCCCAATTTATTATTTGATAAAAGGAATAGGATTAGTTTATTCGTCACAATATGAAGATTAGGAGCATAAAAAATGAATAATTATGAAATAGTAATTGATAGTTCGTGCGATTTGACACTTGAGTTGAGAAAACGATTCTTTATATACGAGGATTATATTAGATGTATTGTTTATCTTCCTGGTGGAGAAATTAAAGCAGATTTAGATTGGAACAACATCCCTTCATCCGACTTTTATAAAATTGTTAAAAGTAAAGTTGGCCAAGTAAAAACAGCTTTTGCTACATATGAGGAATTTGTTAGAGTAATAGAACCAATTTTAAAAAACAAACAAGATGTTATGATTTTTACAATATCAAGTGGATTAAGTGGTTCTTCAAACGCATATAACAATTATAAAGAAATGCTTTTGGAAGATTATCCTGATAGAAAAATAGAAGTTATTGATACTTTAAAATACTCTTGTGCTGGTGGGTTATTAGCAATTGAATGCGCAAAAAATAGAAATGACGGAATGACAATTGAAGAAAATACAAAATGGGTTAACGAAAAAAGATTTTGTCTTAGAGAAATGGGCATACTTGACGATTTAAGATTTTTAGCTAAAAATGGGCGCATTGCCGCATCAAAAGCCTTTTTTGGAACACTTGTTGGCGTTCAACCTTTAGCGGATTTCACTGTTGATGGAAAAACAATGCCTCTTGGAACTGTAAAAGGCGCAAAAAAAGCTGATAAATTTTCTATCGAATATTTAATGAAAACAGCCGTTGATATTGAAGATCAAATTGTTTTTATAGCTCATTCTGAAAGAGAAGAAAGAGCAAAAATTTTCAAAGAGCAATTGTTAAAAGTTGCAAAACCAAAAGATGTAATAATTGCAAATGTAGGACAATGCTGTGGCCCTAATATTGGCCCTGGAATTTGTACATATTTCTATTTTGGGTCTAAGATCAGCGAAAATCATGAAATTGAAAATAAATTATTTAAGGAAATATGTGAAACGTTATGAACATTATATTGCTAGCAACATATCAAATTGTATTGATTATCGTAGGAACTATTTTGCTAATTCTTGTATTAGGAATTTTATTTTCTCTTATTTTTACCAATAAAATTGCAGAGAAACTCTATCAAAGTCAATGGGCTAGACAAAAGAGTTCTAAATTCGAAAGAGGATGTAGTGACACAAGCGTTGATTTCCATTTAGATATGTATAATCAAGGAATGAAATTTAGAGATGAAAATATTTCTCATGTGTCTCAACATGAAATAATTTCTCTTGGATTAAGATTGTGCGCAGAATATTACGATTTCGGCTTTAAAAAAGCGATTATTATTCTTCCTGGCAGAACAGAAACTTGTTATTATGGTGCATATTACGCTGAAGCATTTAAAAATGGCGGATATAATGTTCTTTGCATCGATCCAAGAGCGCACGGTTTAAGTGAAGGCGACAAAATAACTCTTGGCAAAGATGAAGCTATTGACGCTCTTGAATGGGCTAAATATCTTCACGATAATTTGGGCAATGAATCTATTTGTTTATATGGTCTTTGTGGTGGAGCTACCAGCGCATGTCTTGCATTGATAAATAAAGATTGCCCTAAATATATTAGTTCATTTATAGCCGACGGAATGTTTTATTCGTTTTACAGATTATACAAAAGACATATTGTCGATCTGAAAAAACCTGTATACCCAGTTATATGGCAAGTAATGAGCAAAATTAAAAAATATAATCATGTTAATCCATACAAAGCTAAACCATTTAACATGGTGGACAAAATAAATGTTCCAGTTTTATTTTTAAGTGGGGAAAAAGACATATTTGCTATACCTAGTGAAGCAATGATGATGTTTAATAAATGTTCTTCAAAAGACAAAAAAATTGTATTTGTTCCAGAAGGTCGCCACTCACATTTAAGATATGATAACAAACCTCTTTATGATAAAGAAGTTGTCTCTTTTTTGAAAAATCATTAATTGTTAAAAGTATTAATTAGAGTATGATATTGTAAGGAATTTGAAATATGAAAAAGAATTCAATACTTAGAAACAAAACGCTTATTATAGGCTGTGGAAGACTCGGAGCATCAATCGCTAACAGAGATTCAATGAATGGCAAAAATGTACTTGTCGTTGATTTAGACGAAAATGCTTTTGAAAATTTATCTGATTCTTTTAGTGGCTACACATTTGTTGGCGATGTTACAGATTTATCTCTTCTTGAAGAGGCATTTATTACTTCAGCAAAAGAAATAATAATTACGACCGGAAACGATAATGTAAATGTATATTTGGCATACGTTGCAAGAGAAATCTACAATGTCCCAAATATTTATGTTCGTCTTGATGATCCTGCTCTCGAAGCTATTTTACGTGGGCTTGATGTTCATGCGATTTATCCATTTGAATTATCGCTTGATAAATTTATTCTTATGAGAGGAGGTAACAAATAATGAAGATTGTTATCGCTGGCGGTGGACACGCTGCCGACTATGTCATTAAAGCGTTCAAGAAACGTTCAAATAAATTAATTGTTATCAACTCTTCCAAAGAAACAGTTCAGTATTTGACAAAATCTAATAAGGTTCCTGTATTTTATGGTGAACCATATAAATGCAATATTTTAAATGACGCTCATGTAGATGATTGTGATCTATTTATTGCTCTAGATGAAAACGATACAGATAACTTTGTATCGTGTATGCTTGCAAAAAAAATATATAATGCAAAAAAATGTATATGTATTGTTTCAAACCCAAAAAATGTTGATATATTTAGATCTTTAGGTGTCGATAGTGTTATTTCTTCGTCTTATCTTCTCATATCATCAATTGTCAGCGAATCTTCATTAGAAAAATTTACAAAATCCATGTCTTTTGAAGATGATAAGATTGTTTTAACTGAAATTGTTGTTAAAGAAAATTATGCAATTTCAATGAAACAAATTATGGAAATCAAATTTCCAAAGACTGGTACAATTTCGTGCATTTATCGTAAACCAAACGTTATTATTCCTAATGGTCAAACTGTAATTTTACCTAACGATAAATTATTTATCGTTTCTTCACCAAAAGAACAAAAGAACATCATCGCATTTATCCAAGAAGAGAAAAAGGTTATATGAAAGAAAAAACCGCAGGTGGATATAGATTAATATTAGGTTATTTAGGTATATTTTTAATTCTTGTCGGAATTATATGCCTTTTACCTCTTTTAATGCTTATCGCCTACCCAAACGAATATGAATGTTGGCCTAGTTTTGTAATACCAGGTGCATTCGCTATAGTATGTGGGATTGGTCTATCGTTTTTAATATTTAAACGCGATAAAATTCAATTAGGAAAATTTCAAGACTCAATACTTCTTGTTTGTATTTGGCTAATAGCTATTTTTGTTGGTTCTGTTCCATTTTTGCTAAGAGGAATGGGCACAAATAGTTTTAACGAATTAAGGATGAATTTTACCGATGCTATATTTGAATCCACTAGTGGATATACAGCATGTGGATTAACTGTTTTTAATTTCGATAAAAACGCTATTGGATATCATGTTTTTACAACTTATAGAAGTTTACTTCTATTTTTTGGCGGCATTGGATTAGTTCTTGTCGTTACATCCACTATCAGCGATCGATATGGTCTTAAATTGTACACAGCTGAAGGTCATAACGATAAATTAATGCCTAACTTAGCAAAAAGCGCTCGCATGATTTTGTTAATATATGTCGGTTATATCATCTTAGGAACCCTCTCATATTGGCTTATAGGTGGAATGGAAATATTCGATTCATTTAATCATGCTATTGCAGCTGTTGCCACTGGTGGGTTTTCAACATATAAAAATGGAATTCCAGAAATTATTAGCAATGGTGGAAACAATTCTATTACTGGTATGCCAATAAATGGAATAGCAATCAACATAACCTCTTGTGTATTAATGATATTAGGCGCTACAAATTTTGTTATTCATTTATTTATTTTCCAAGGAAAATTTAAAAAACTATACAAAGATTGTGAACTGAGATTTTTTGCTTTATTGTGCATTATATTTGTTCCTCTTTTTGCAATTTCAATTTTAACATCCTCAAATAATAGTTTGTCGTTCTGGGATGCTGTCGGAGAAGGAACATTTAATTTCATAAGTCATTTATCGACGACTGGTTTTTCATCTGCTACCCCAATTAAAAGTTTAGGTGAAGGCGCATTATTCTTAGGAATTATTTGCATGATTATTGGTGGTGGAATGGGTTCAACTGGTGGTGCTATTAAGCAATACCGTTTAGTTGTGGCGTTTAAATCATTTTACTGGTCGATTAGGGACAGATTATCACCAAAAATAATGGTCCATCCACATAATATTTATCGTTTAGGCAATGAAAGAGAAGTTAATAAAGATGAAACATTTGAAGCATATGGATATATTGTTTTATATCTAGTTGTTCTTTGCTTTGGTTCATTATTAATTTTGTTTTTGTCAAATGATTCAATTTATTCAAGTGCTGATTGCTTTTACGAGTTTGCTAGCGCTTTGTCTGGCACAGGGTTATCTGTTGGAATAACAAATGATAATAGTTTGTTTAATATTATGGGTATTAGATGGGTTTTATCAGTTGGAATGTTCGCAGGAAGACTTGAAATTATATGCATTTATTTTGCATTTTATCGTACAATAAGAGATATATTCAGAAAGGAAACTGTTTAATATGTTAATTGATGAATTACAAAAAGCTAATATTAAGGCCTTAAAAGAGCATGATAAATCCGCTCGAGCGGTTTTAAGTGTTGTTATTTCTAGATATAAACTTCAAGGCATTGAAATGAAATCTGCCGGAAAAGAAATCAATGATCAAGATATGATCAAGATTATTACTAAGGTTTTGAAAGAACTAGACGAAGAAAAAGAAGGATATCAAAAAGTAAATAACGTCGAAGAAGTTGAATCTGTCAACAAGCAACAAGAGATTATAAAAAAATATCTTCCAAAAATGCTTTCAGAAGACGAAATTAGAAATGAAATTAATAAATTAGAAGATAAATCAATGCCATCAATAATGAAATATTTCAAAGCAAATTTTGATGGAAAAGTTGATATGGGCTTAGTTAATAGAATTGCAAAATCCTTATAACGTTCTTGAAATAGTGGTGTAATTCGTTTAGAATTATTATCACGTCTAGGGGTGTAGTACAATGGTAGTACAACGGTCTCCAAAACCGCTGACGTGGGTTCAATTCCTATCACCCCTGCCATTATTGAAGCATTAGTTTGATACAG
>DNPJ01000051.1:3365-4262 GCA_003501485.1 Bacillota bacterium | reverse complement strand
TCTTCACTAAGCCCAAGATGGATTCTCATTTCTTTAGCATTTACTTCTGAATCATTGGAAATTTGAATAACATGACAATTCGGAGCTATTGGTAGTACGTCTCCTCCAAGCAATTCAACAACAGAGTAGAAACGGCTAAAGTATTCCTCTACTGATTCACGAACAAATTCTTGTTGAGTATTAGTGAGAGTTGAATTTTTACGAAATTCTCCATGATTAAATACAAGACGTTCATTTCTAATAGCTAAAAAGTCAGAGACGTTTACGTCTAACACCTTTGCTAGCTTTTTAATAATATCCATGTTTGGCATCCTATTTCCATCTTCATAATTAGTAATTGCCATGGGAGTTAAATTGATCTTGTCTGCTAGCATTTTTTTTGTCATGGATTTTTTTAATCTGTAGTATTTCAAATTCTTGCCAAACATAAACATATATCCTTCTGTTTATATTTTAATAAAAAGATTAGAAAAATAAACATGCTTTCATGACTTATAAACATCTTATGGTAAAAATAAACACATTTTTTTTGTGATAATGTTCAAAATGTTGATATAAAAAACATAGATGTTGACAACATTGACTAGAGGATATAAAACATTACTAATCTTGGGGGGAGTAATACATGAAAAAAGTGTTTTTGTGCTTAATCTTAGTGGTTCTTGCTTTGTTCTTATGCTCATGCGAACAACCAGATTTAAATAATAATGTTCAATCAAATTCTTTGAATGATGTAATTGAATCATTAGGTTCTATTAATCAGATTTATGAGAGTTCTAACACAAGATTCGTTACAGGTGAAACTCTCCTAAATTATTACGAAGGTACCGATGTTGTTTTTATAGGAAAACTAGTTGAGTATAATACATTAACAAAGAGTTTTGCTGATTACGTTGA
>DNPJ01000051.1:0-3252 GCA_003501485.1 Bacillota bacterium | reverse complement strand
GTTGAGTTTTGTTCATATGTTGATAAAAAGACAGGTGTAGTCAAAGAGTACGAAGTTAGAGTTTTTGATGGAGATTTTGTTTATAAAAAAGGGGAGTGGTATGCAAAATCTTGTGACTTTGATAGTACTTTCACAAAGGACATTTCTAACCATAAGACTGTTGATTTTGGCTTTAGACTAGGAATTGTTAAGCTCGATCCTGCATCTCTTCCGACATCTAAATATATTTATGATTGTAAAACAGGAAAAGTTAATGAGTTGCCATCAACAGAAGAACCATCTAACGATGATTCTTCAATACCACTACCTCCATTAGAGTATGATTCTGCCTTAGCAGAGGAAGTTATGTCGAAAACAGCTAAAATAGGTACAGTTTCCAATATTTTTGATAATGGCAATGTTATCTTTAAAAGCTATGTAGATAAGAAGGGTATAACAAATTATTATTATGCTTGCATGGTAGAATATTCATCCGTTGACGATAAGATTTCTTCCCTTTTTGATGAAGCATACGAAAGAAATGGTGGTTTCAATGCAAAAAAAAGATTTGGTTATCAGGGTTTTGGAAAAGAGCTTAATAACGAATCAATTTATATAGAGGTTATAGGAATAGTAAACAAAAAGACAGGTAAGATTTCTGACTATGAACTAAGAAGAATAGATAAAGAAGGCTACACAAAGAATCCAAAAGAGTATTACGCCACTTCAATACATGTAAAGAACTTATAAAGGCTGCAATGCGTTCGATTAACTAAAATGACTAGTTGATGAAAAGCAAGAATAAGTAAAAAAGTCAGGATAAGATTATAAATGAATTTATTGCTTATTCAGAGGGTATAACTGAAACTAAAAGAATTGAAATTATGAGGGCTATTGAGATAATCAATAGTCTCTCTATTTCTGTTGATGTAAAGAAAAAAGATATAGATGTTCTTATGCTAGATTAAATAGTCTTACTTTGTCATTTATCTAGTTATTGCTAAAGGTAAAAGATAAGAAAAAGGAAGAGAGTGTAGAGTATCTAAGAAAAAAAGGTAAAAAGCCTAAAGAGATTATCTTTTCTTTTAAGAATTTTTTTGTTTCTTATTTTGTCTATTTTTATCATACTGACTTTGCAAATTTAACCAGATATCAGCACTAGTCAAGCGTTATTGCTAGTTTCTTTGCATTGATAAGGAGGTATTTGTAATGGCTATATCGAGTATTTTTACAAACATTGTTATAAAAGATCCCAAAAAAGTAGATCTATTTGCTGAGGCACTTGAAGTATCTAGTCATGATCCAAAATGGAAGCCTTCAATACCTGTTAAACCATTATTGACAGATGTTAAGTCAATTAAAAAATTGATGACAAAGTGCATCTAAAAAGTGAAATGCCATTGGAGAAGATTTTTTAGGGAATTTTTTTCAACTTTTTCCTGTCCTAAAAATATAGAAATAGAGTTTTTCTTGAAATATAATTCTTTGGATTTTGCCAAAAGAAAGCTATCAATTACATACATTGTAATTGATGATTTTGTGAGCTTTATTCTAAAGAAAAGAAAGCTAAATAAATACAATTGCTGAAACTGTTTTAATGTTAGGGGCTTATAATCTACACTAGTGATAGAACGAAAATAAATAAGTAAAATTAATGAGCACCAATATATGGCATTTATCACAAGTTCTTTCATTCTATATCTCAATAAAAATTCAATCTATCAAGAGCAAGTTTGGTGAAATTGCCCTCAATTATTAGTAGTCTTAACTTAAATATTGTATCTTAACATTAAAAAAGTTAAAATGCATAAAAAGAGTTAAGATTGAGGCTGATAAATGCAATATCTAGATAAAGTTCTTGGAATTAAAGTAATCTACGTAGATGTAAATTTTAAACATCTTCCTAATTTTATAACTACAAGATATTACTTAAAGATGACGATTATGAATGGAAAAAGAGTGATTTTTCTTTATCCTAAGGTAAAACTAGAACAGATTGAAGTACTTAAAAAACATATTATTTGGATAGAGAAAAATGAAGATTTGCCTGTTGTTATCGTTCTAAAAGAACTTTGTTATCGCAGAAAAGAATATTTGATTCGAGAAAAGATTCCTTTTATTGTGGAAGGTAAGCAAATATATTTGCCATTTATGGCAATATATTTGCAGGAACGTTGCGATGCAGAAAAGCAAAAAAAGGCAGAAATACTCCCTTCGTCGCAAATGTTACTATTGCATTTTATTTATGGTGGGGCAAAAGAATTATCTACAAGTCAAGCTGCAAAAGATTTAGATTTAACACCCATGTCTATATCGAGAGCATCTAAACAGCTTGAAGAAATGGAATTGTTGCATATAAAGAAATTGGGTGTGCAGAGGATTTTGCAAACAGAATATTCGCCAGAGATGTTGTTTAAAAAAGCAGAAGGAAAGCTTCTAAATCCAATAAAAAGAACAGTGTACATTCCAAAAGAATATGTTGATAAGGATTTATTAGAAAGTGGATATTCAGCATTGGCAGAAAAATCTATGCTGAATCCACCAAACATAAAATGTTTTGCAACAGAAAAAATCTCTCAATGGAAAGATGTTATGACAAACAACTTGCAAGATTCGCAGATGCAGGTAATCATAGAAATGTGGAGATATAATCCTAGGAAGTTGTCCCATGAAAAAACTGTAGATGAACTTTCGCTGGCATTGACATTGAAAGATAATCGAGATGAGCGAGTTTTAGAAGCAGTAGAAAAAATGTTAAATGAATTGTGGTTTAGGATAAATGGTTGCAGGAATTGATAGCTTTAGAGAATGGTTTAAAGGTTGTGAAGGACAGTATGCCATTATCGGAGGTACTGCGTGTGACATTCTGATGACTGAAGTAGGATTGGATTTTAGAGCAACCAAGGACATTGACCTTGTTCTAATTGATGAAGCCGTTGACGTAAATTTTGGAAAGAAATTCTGGGAATATGTAAAACAAGCAGGATATGAGCATCGAAATAGAAGTTCAGGAGTGTCACAGTTTTATCGCTTTAGCCATCCATCTTCAAATAAATATCCTTCGATGATTGAACTTTTCACACGAAAGATAGATTCCATTCAACTTATAGAAGATGCTATATTAACACCACTACCAATAGATGAGGATATTTCAAGTTTGTCTGCTATCCTTTTGGATGATGATTACTACAATTTTTTAAAACAAGGTAAAGTTGTTGTTGATGGAGTAACTGTCTTGGATGCTGCATATTTCCTGACTTTAGGACTTTATCA
>DNPJ01000088.1 GCA_003501485.1 Bacillota bacterium | reverse complement strand
TATAAGATTCTTAAAGAACATCCTATAAAAAACAAAGGGATTATACATTGCTATTCAGGATCTAAAGAAATGGCCACTCTTTTTATAAAACTCGGATACAAATTGGGAATCGGAGGAACTTGTACTTTTAAAAACGCAATTAAGATAAAAGAAGTAGTCAAAAACATTTCAGATAACGATTACGTTTTAGAAACTGACGCGCCTTATTTAACACCTGTTCCACATCGCGGAGAAGCCAATCACTCCAAATACCTATGTTTTATTAGAGATGAAATCGCTAATTTAAGAAATATATCTAGTGAGAAAGTAGAAAACGATTCATCAAAAAACTTTCTTGATGTTTTTGAATTATGAAAAAAACAATTGATGCAGTTTTAGTGGTTGAAGGAAAAACTGATGTTGCTTATTTAAGCAACTATTTTGATGCTGAATTTGTGACTACGAATGGGTCGGAAATTCCTAGTGAAACAATTTCTTATTTAAAAACACTTTCTATGGAAAAAGATATTATTGTTTTAACTGATCCAGACTCACCAGGAAAAAGAATTAGAGATATTTTAGATCAACAGATACCTAATTTGAAACATGTATTTATAAATAAAGAACACGCGATTAAGAATCATAAAGTCGGTGTTGCAGAGTGTGATATTGATGAAATATTTAATGCGTTAAATCATGTGTTCACAAATAAAAAACCCGAAAGAGAATATATATCATATAATGATTTATTAGACCTTGGTTTGATTGGAGAGAAAAATTCAAAACAAAAAAGAGATTTGTTATCAAAAAAACTGTGCATTGGTGTTAACAACGGAAAGTCGCTATATAAAAAGTTAAATATGCTGAGAATAGATAAAGAAACATTGGAAAGAAAATTATATGAATAAAGAAGAATATTTTAGCAATATAAAAACATATAAATATATCGCGAACAAATCGCTCGGTCAGAATTTTTTGATTAATCCTTCTATTTCGGAAAACATTGTTTCTAACTTAGAAATTAACGATGAAGATAATGTTTTAGAAATTGGTTGCGGATTAGGTTCACTTTCTTATTTTTTGATGCAAAAATCTAATAAAATTACTTTTATTGACGTTGATGAAAGAATGACAAATTATCTTTTAGAACATTTTAAAAACTGCGAAAACAAAGATGTTAAAAGAATGAATATTTTAAAAGAGGATGTGTCAAAATACTCAAAAATTATTGGTAATCTTCCTTACTATATAACTTCTGGGATAATTGAGTATTTGTTGCTCAACGCTACTAACGCAAAAAAGATAGTTTTAATGACGCAAAAAGAAGTCTATTTAAAACTAATTGATCCAAAGGAAGTTTCCCCTTTGTCAATTTTGCTAAGGTATGTATCTAACATTTCTAATCAGACAAATGTGGGGAGAAACAACTTTACCCCTATTCCACATGTCGATTCATGTTATTTTTCGTTAATAACAAATGAAAATATTAAAAACACAAGTAACAATGAAGTATATAAATTGATGAAAACAATTTTTACCCATAGAAGAAAAAACATTTTAAATTGTCTTTCGAGAATTATTAATGATAAACAAGAATGTACAAAAATATTAGAAAGCATCAATGTTGATATAAATTCTAGACCAGAGAATTTGTCAATAAATGATTATTTTAAGTTATTAGATGTAATGAAAACTAACAACATTGTTATAAAATAAAGGTGGTATACAAATATGTTTGTTAATGCTTACGCAAAAATCAATGTCTATCTCGATGTACTTTCCAAAAGAGATGACGGGTATCATGAAATGAAGATGGTTATGCTTCCTATTGAACTTCATGACACCATTATCATTGAATGCATTCCGCATATGATGGATAGTTATGTTACGTGTGATCATTTGGAGCTAGGCGAAACCCAATATAATTTAATTGATTTAACCGTTAAAGCGTTGAGAAATAAATATCATTTTGTTCAAAATTATAATATTTCAGTTCACAAAGAAATACCAATCAAAGCGGGCCTTGGTGGCGGTTCATCAAACGCTGCAGCCGTATTAAATGCGTTCAACAACATGTTGAAACTTAAAATGGATGACAAAACAATGATTGATATGGCTAAATCGCTTGGTGCTGATGTTCCGTTTTGTTTAAAAAATAAACCTGCATTAGTGGAAGGAATTGGTGAAAAACTAACTTTTATTAAACCAAAACATCAATTTGAAGTGCTTGTTATTAAACCGGAAAGAGGTTTATCAACTAAACACGTTTTTGAAAAAGCTGATACAATGTGTTTAGATCACGGTAATGTTGATGATGTTATAAAGGCGTTAGAAACCGGAGATGATAATCTCTTAGCGGATTCAATGTTTAATTCTCTTGAAAAAGCATCACTCGAACTCGCTCCTGAAATACAAGATTTTAAAGACATGATGAAGAAAGATGGACTGAAAGCAGTTCTCATGTCTGGAAGCGGATCGTGTGTTTATGGCTTAACAACAGATGTTCATCTTGCTAAACATCTTTATAAAAAATACGAGAAAGAAGGATATGAAGTATATCTGACGAGGACACTTAAATGAAAAGATACGCAATTGTTTTAGCGGCTGGTAAAGGTTCAAGGATGAAATCTCTCCTTGAAAATAAATCTAAAGTTTCTTATGAAATATTAGGCGTACCACTAGTTAAATATGTTTTAAATGCTCTTAAACCATTGTCGATTGATCAAATAGTTACAGTTGTTGGTTTCGGCGGAGAAACTTCAAAGAAAATAGTTGAAGATGAATCAGAAGTAGTCTGGCAAAAAGAACAAAAGGGAACTGGTCACGCCATTATGATGGCAAAACCAATACTTGAAAATAAGCAAGGTGAAACAATTATATTGTGTGGTGATACACCATTGTTAAGAAGCGAAACATTAGACCAAATGTTGAAAGAGCACCTTTTACAAAACAATAAAATAACTGTTTTAGGCGCAAAAGTGCCAAATCCATTCGGATATGGAAGAATAATTATTGATGAAAATGGAAATTTAACAAAAATTGTTGAACAAAAAGACGCTACAGAAGACGAAAGAAAAATAGATATCGTTAATACTGGCGTTTATGTATTTGATAACGAACTTCTCTTTAAATATTTAAATGAATTAAAGCCTAACAATAAAGCTGGCGAATATTATTTAACTGATTTAATTGAAATATTCAAAAACCACGGTTATAGAGTTGGCGTTTCAATAATGCAAGGCGATGAAGAAATGCTTGGAATCAATGACCGCGTTCAACTTTCATATGCAACAAAACTAATGAAACAAAGGATTAATACAAAGCTAATGCTAAGTGGAGTAACGATTGAAGATCCTGATAATACATACATTGGTCCATATGTGCAGATTGAACCAGATACAATAATCAAACCAAATACAACAATACTAGGATATACAAGAATCGGCCAAAGAAACGAAATTGGTCCAAATGCATACTTGAACAACATGTTCATTGGAAACGATAATAATATTTCGATGTCTCATTTAGTGGATTCAACAATCATCAACAACAATAATGTTGGCCCATTTTGTAGAATGCGCGGCAATACAATTGTTGAAGAATCTTCAAGAGTGGGTAATTTCGTCGAATTAAAAGGCGCAAAATTACACAAAGGTGTTAAAACAGCACATTTAACATACTTAGGAGACTGTGAAATCGGCGAAAGAACAAACATAGGGTGTTTTACTGTAACCGCGAATTATGATGGCTACAACAAGTCACACACCTCTATCGGAAAAGATGTGTTTGTTGGAAGTGGTTCAGTGATAATCGCTCCATTAAACATTGAGGACGAGGCTTTTGTTGCAGCAGGCTCAACACTAACCCACGATGTTAAAAAAGACGAATTGGCGATTGCTAGATCTAAACAAGATAATAAAGCTGGTTATTCACATATTATCAAAGCTCGCGCGAAAGCAAGAAAAGAGGCTAAAAAATAATGCTATTTATTTCTTGCTATGGAAAGAATGTATATATTGATGATGAACTCGTTGGATATATTTCATACGAAGGAGATATGTTTGCTAAAGGCCATAAATTCGGTTCTTTAACAGAAGAAGGAGATATTTACCTTCTTGGCCAATACGTTGGTTATATTGAAGATAATAACGAGATATATATTAACGATTCTTATGGTGGATATGTTAATTCATCCAACGATATATGTTTTGATTCAAAAGCCTTAGCAAAAATCAATTCTAATAATTATTAAAAATCCTAGAAATTCAAACATTGTTTAAAAAATTAAAAAAACGGGAAAAGAAATGTGAGTATTTTTATATATTCTCTTTTTTGTTTTGCGCTTTATATAATCTTCATAATAACTTAATGATAGTAGTATTCTATTCTTAGCCAAAAGCGGCAAAGATTATTGCGCCTTAATTGGCGTTATTTATGTCACCTGCATCACCGTATCATGTCGTGGAGACCAATAAGAAAAACACGTCTAGAAGACGCGGAATTTTATTTCGCGTTAATTAACTAATAGAAAATCTCTTCTTCACTAGTGTTTTCGATTATTTCTTTAATGGTTTTGCCTTGTAAAACAAAATTTGGTATTGATTCAAAAGTATCAAAATCAATGTCTAAACCATCATCTCCCCCTATACCAAATTTTTTTGTTTTTTCGTCTTCATAAATTAATGATATTGTGTAAAAAACATCATTGTAATTAAATGACACATCAAAACCTTGATCGACTAATTCCATAAACTCTTTGATATTCATTTTTATTCACCCTTCTTTCTATGAATTTTTTCACCTATTTCAATAATATGCACATGAGGGATTTTGTGTATCTTTGGTTTTCCGTGATCAGTATAATCAACATCTTTATATGCGTTTCCATTTTCATCATAATATCTTCTTCTAACTATTTTGCCATCATCATTTTTTTGTTCAATTATTGAATTAGGAATATGTTTTATTGGTATTTTATGTGGATAAATATTGTTTTTGAATATGTATATCCCTTTTGAATTTTTTAATGAAGATTTTCTACCATTTTCTAGCATAAAAGAAATGTTTCCTGAAACATATTTAGCCCCATAAATAAACAATCTTGAATTACCTTTCATCTTGATTCACCTCAGAAAGCCTACGAAGTCTATCTTTCTTGTTTTCTTTCATCGTGTAAGAATCATATTGATAAATAGGTATTCCTTTTAATCTAACGTAATTAAATATTTCATCAGGAGTTGGTCCATAAACACATATTCCACTTGGTTCAAGCTCATCAACTACTTTCATTACTTGATCCGCAAACAAATATCTATTATTAAGCTTTTTTGTAAATCCGTGTGTACCAATAGATATAAGTGTATGTTTTGGATATGCTTTTAATGAACATAATGTCCTATTATCACCAATTCTTACATTAGGAATAACTTTTAATCCATTTAGTCCATAATAATAAGTAATTGCAAGATTAAGATAAATTTGTGATTTTTGAACAACAAGAGGCATGTTATCATATGGGCTTGCATCTAAACCGATAACACACTTATAATCTCTTAGCTTTTCAACATATTTCTTCGGATTATTCAAAATTGGTGTGAAAGTATAATCACTACAATAAAATGAAATAGCTGTTTTGCTAGAATTAATCACATCCTTTCTTCTATCCCACTGAATTATTTCTTTTGGTGGTTCAGTGGCAACCATCCACTCTTCGATTATTGGGAACCCATCAGGTTCAGTTCGTCTAGCTCCTTCGATGAGATAAGCGAGATAGACGTCCCTAAGATAGGGAGTTTTGCTCTTTTTAATCATAATAATAGTTATCTCCATCCGGTTCTTCCGGTTGAATAAAAGCGGAGATATGCTACTATATATGTGTACTGATGTGCTTCAGCATATCTTCAATCACAATCATTCCAGTGGTTGTGATTTTTTGCACTTAATATTGTTTTCATAAAAACTTAAATCATTTGATTTCCTCCTTTATTTTGCTCATTGTTAAAGAATTAAATATGTTTTTTGAGATTAAATTTAATTCTCTTAATCTATATGCAACTGCTTTTTGAGAAACGCATAAAGCATCGGATATCAATTTTATGATTAACCAGGTACGTTTTGATTTCTTGGCAGTTAATCTCTTTTCTTTTCCAAAACATTCTTTATGAAATTTTTTAAAAAGTGCACAAACAAATTTCCTTGGCATAAGTAAATATGTTGAATACATATCTGCGTGATATTCTATCCATTGTTTTTGAGACCATTTTCTGCGTGGAAAAATTGTAGTATCGTTAGCAAATCCATTATTATAGATTAAATTATCATTATTTAACATTTTTGATTCTATGTATAAATCAAATTGCGAGTGCCATGCTTCATGAGCAAGAGTAAATCTTCTTCTTTGTTCTATATCGCAAGCGTTAGTATCTATAATAATTGTTCCTTTTTTAAAAACTCTTAATTCAATATGTCTATATTCATTAATGATTGGAGTTTTGCCTTCCGATATTATTGTAGTTCCTAGTATTCTTTTTTCATCGTCTTTAGGGGATAATTGATAATATAAAACTGTTTTATTTAGATAAAACTCAACAAAAGAATCTATATCTAATGGGTGTGGTTCTTTAAAGTGATTTCTATCAAATTCTTTGAGCTGAGCATACGCAAAAAGTTCCAATTCTTTATTTTTAATTTGGATACTACCGTATTTAGTAAGTTTTGCGTTCAGCAGTTCAACCATATTACTTCTCCTTTAAAATTTTAATAAATTTTTCCCATTCTTCTTTTTTGACCGATTTTTCATTTGCTAATCTTAATGCTTGTTGTGCTTCAGGAACACTTTTTAAATATTCGCTAATTTCAGTCGGAACCCTATTCCCTAAAAGCATTGATTCTTTAGCATAATTTTTGAAAATCTCACTATCATTTTCGCTTAATTGAAGTGTTTTAATCATCTTTTCTAATAAATCTGGTACTTTTTTGCTATTTTCTGGAAACGCTCTGCTTCCACTTTCTAAATCGCACAAAAAAGAAGGCGATATACCAACCATCGAAGCAAAGCTTCTTATGGTTATTTTTGCTTCAATTCTTTTCATGTGTAAGTACTCTCCGAATGTCATAATTTGTCTCCTTGCAGATGTTCGGCATAATGCTAAACATAATTTTATTATATTGGTTATGAAACACTTGTCAACAATAGTGTTCACTTTTTTGCCAAACACAATTTAAATTCATATTTTATTTTAAATTTATTTGAGACATTTCATTAGATTTAAAAGAATAAAAAAAGAACCGCCGAAGCGGTTCAATTTTAGTTTTGATTGAAACTATTTTCTTGGGTTCTTGATGTTTGCTTGAGCAGCAGCTAAGCGAGCAACTGGAACACGGAATGGTGAGCAAGAAACATAATCAAGTCCTGCTTTGTGGTAGAATTCGATTGAGTTTGGTTCACCACCAGTTTCACCACAGACACCAATATGGAGGTTTGGATTTGTTGAACGACCTTGTTTGACTGAGAGATCAACGAGTTTTCCAACACCTTTTTGATCAAGTGTCTTGAATGGATCTTCTTCAAGAATTTTGTTCTTGTAATAATCTGGTAAGAACTTAGAAGCATCATCACGGCTGAAACCGAATGTAAGTTGTGTTAAGTCGTTTGTACCGAATGAGAAGAATTCAGCTTCTTTAGCGATTTCGTCGGAAAGAAGAGCGGCTCTCGGAATTTCAATCATTGTACCGACGTGATATTTCATATTAACGCCAGCTTCTTTGATTAATTTATCAGCAGTTGTTGTGATAATGTTTTTAACGAATTGAAGTTCTTTGATTTCAAGTACGAGTGGTACCATGATTTCTGGTTCAATGTTGATATTAAGTTTCTTGGAAACATTAATAGCAGCTTTGATAATAGCGGTTGTTTGCATTTCGCAGATTTCTGGATATGAGACCGCTAAACGGCAACCACGGTGACCCATCATTGGGTTGAATTCGTGGAGTTCTTCAATACGTTTGTGAATATATGCAACTGAGTGACCTGTTGCTTGTGCAAGTTCTTCAATTTTGTCTTCTTCTTGTGGAAGGAATTCGTGTAGAGGTGGATCTAATAAACGAATATTAACATTGAGTTCGCCCATTTCTTCATAGAGACCTTCGAAGTCTTTTTGTTGAAGTGGTTCAATTTCGTTTAAGGCTGCAACTCTATCTGCTTTGTCTTCAGCAAGAATCATCTTTCTAAAGTGGAAGATTTTTTCTTTATCGAAGAACATGTGTTCTGTACGGCATAAGCCAATACCTTGAGCACCGAATAATTTAGCTTGGTGAGCATCTTTTGGTGTATCTGCGTTAGCGCGGACAGCAAGGGCTCTTGCTTCATCAACCCATTTCATCAAGCGACCAAAGTTACCACTTGATAGATCAGGTGCAACTTTCTTAATATCGCCTTCATAGATTGAACCTGTTGAACCATCGATTGAAAGAACATCGTCTGGTCCATAGACTTTACCATTAATTGTTAATGTCTTAGCATCTTCATCAATAATTGCAGCTGCGCAGCCAGTGACACAGCATTTACCCATACCACGAGCAACAACAGCAGCGTGAGATGTCATACCACCACGCATTGTAAGAATACCTTCAGAGGCAATCATACCAATTAAGTCTTCTGGTGATGTTTCAGCACGAACTAAGACAACTTTTTCGCCAGCAGCGTGACGTGCTTCAGCTTCTTCAGCTGTAAAGGCAATCTTACCTGTTCCAGCGCCTGGGCCAGCTGGGTTACCTTTTGCGATAAGGCGTGATTTTGCTTTTTCTAAATCATCTTTATCGAAGTTTGGAAGAAGTAATTTATCAAATGAAACTGGATCAATTCTTAAGACAGCTTCATCTTTTGTGATTAAACCTTCATCAACCATGTCGCAAGCCATCTTTAAGGCAGCGGCTGGTGTACGTTTACCACTACGAGTTTGTAAGAAATAAAGTTTTCCTTCTTCAACTGTGAATTCCATATCTTGCATATCGCGATAATGGAGTTCCATTTTCTTAATTGTGTCTACGAATTGATCGTAAACTTTTGGCATACGTTTTTTGAGTTCATCAATGTGAAGTGGTGTACGAATACCGGCAACGACGTCTTCACCTTGAGCATTTGGTAAATATTCAGCGGAAAGTACTTTTTCACCAGTAGCAGCGTTTCTTGAGAAGGCAACACCTGTTCCGGATGTCTCGCCTTTGTTACCAAAGACCATTGATTGAACGTTAACAGCGGTACCCCAGGAATATGGGATTGAGTATTGCATACGATAAACGTTAGCACGTGGGTTGTCCCATGAACGGAAGACTGCTGTAACAGCTTCGAGCAATTGAACTTTTGGATCACTTGGGAAATCTTCACCAAATGTCTTTTTGTAATATTCTTTATATTTTCCAACTAATTCTTTGAGTTCTTCTGCAGTGACTTCTGTATCGAGTTTGTAGCCTTTGGATTCTTTTAATTCATCGAGCATTTTATCCATTTCGGTACGTGGATGTCCTTTTGCAATGTTTGTGAACATAAGAATGAAACGACGATAGCTATCATAAGCAAATCTTTCGTTTCCAGTTTCTCTAATTAAAGCATTGACTGTTGTTTCGTTTAAACCAAGGTTAAGGATTGTATCCATCATACCTGGCATTGAAACACGTGCACCTGAACGAACTGAGACAAGAAGTGGGTTTGAATCACCACCGAAGTGTTTACCTGTTTCTTTTTCAATTCTTTCGATACCTTTGAAAATTTCTTCCTTTAAATAGTCAGGAAGTTTCTTGCCACTTTCATAATAAAGTGTGCAAGCTTCTGTTGTGATGGTGAATCCGTCAGGAATTGGGACACCAATGTGTGTCATTTCTGCAAGACCAGCACCTTTTCCTCCAAGAAGTTCCTTACCAAGACCGTAAGCGTCCTTGAAGTTAAATACGTATTGTTTTGCCATATTTTCCTCCTATGAACAAATAATATTTATGTGAAATAAATTTCACTAACAACAAAAATATAACAAATCTAACTATTTATAATCAATATAAATTGTTAAATGTTAACGTTCTAAGCGGTTACATTAAGAATATTTTTGTGGTTTATTACATCGATAAATAGTGGTATCATTTTTGAGAAAGAGAGACAAGAAATGACTGATTCTTTAATTCTAACAATTGATTTCGGTACACAATCTGTACGCGCTGCTATATTTGATAAAAAAGGTAACACTGTTTGCTTATATAAAAAACCATATAATCCTGCTTATTTTTCACCAAAACCAGGATACGCCGAACAAGATCCAAATTATTATTTCGACTGCATGTGTGAAGTCACTAATAAACTGATGAATGAACATGGCGATTTAATGAATAGAGTTGTTGGAATGACGATCACATTTTTTAGAGATTCTATCGTTATTTTAGACAAGGATAACAATGTTTTAAGACCAGCGATTTTATGGCTCGATGAACGACGTGCTGAAGGAAAAGAAAAATTGCCATTATTCTCAAGGTTTTTATTTAATTTAGTCGGTATGGGACCAACCATTGATTTAAATAGAAAGCGTTCGATGGCGGTTTGGTTACAAGAAAACGAACCGGATTTATGGGCAAAAGCTGATAAATTTATGATGATATCAACTTATATTAATTTGAAATTACTAAATAAATATGTTGATTCACCAGCCGCACAAGCAGGACATGTCCCAATTGATTTTAAAAAAGGTCAATGGTATAAGTCTGATAAGCATTTAAAAGGGCAAATTTTTGGTGTACCAAGAAGAATGTTGTGCAAGCTTGTTCCTGTTGGAGAAGTAATGGGAACAATTACCAAAGAAGCGCACGAAAAAACTGGACTGCCAGAAGGTTTAAAAGTATTTTCGGCAGGTAGTGATAAAAGCAGCGAGACCCTTGGACTTGGTGCAATGGACGGAAAAACCGCTGCAATAAGTTATGGGACAGCTTGCAGTGTGGAAGTAACAACAAAAAAATATTCTGATGCGGAGCCGTTTTTGCCTGCATATCCTGCTGTAATTAAGGGATATTATAATCTTGATGTTCAAGTTTATAGAGGTTATTGGATGCTTAACTGGTTTACAAAAGAATTTGGAAAAAGTGAATCTCTTGAAGCCGCAATTCAAAATAAGTTAGCGTTAGAAATACTAAATCAAGAAATGCTTGATATTAATCCTGGATGTGACGGACTTGTTCTTCAACCATATTGGGGAGCAGGGCTTAGAAGACCTCTTGCAAAAGGATCAATAATTGGCTTTTCAGATACTCACACAAGGATACACCTATATCGCGCTATCATCGAAGGTATCGCTTATTGTTTGAGAGAAGGTCTTGAACTATTTGAGAAAAAGAGACTTCATCACAAAATAGAACGCATTCGCATTTCTGGCGGAGGTTCTCAAAGCGATGCAATTTGCCAAATAACTGCTGATATATTTGGGTTACCTGTGAGTCGAATTCAAACATATGAATGTTCATCTCTTGGGGTGGCAATTTCTGGATTTGTCGCAGCTAAAGAATTTGATAATGTTGAAGATGCAATTAAAGCAATGGTACATCAATCAGATGAGTTCTTACCAAACAAAGAAAATCACCGCAAATACGATTACTTATTCAAACATGTATATTTGAAAATGTATCCACAACTTAAAGACCCTTACAAAGATATTGCTGAATACAATAAGTTGGTGGCTAAGAATAAATTCAAAGACTAAAAATATATTTTTCTAAAAATTTCGTAGATATTTTCTATATCAGGTTTTTTAATGTTAGCTTTTTTATTTGTGAGATAGCTTAAATAAATACCTTTGAAAAGAAGAATAATGCAATATGCAATACTATCAGGAGATCCATTCGTAATTTCTTCTTCTTTTTGTCCGCGTTTAACTAATTTAATAAAATTTTGGACAAAGCCGCCTTTTTCTTCGTTACTAATAATTATGTTTGCGTACGACATTTCTTCAATTGTTTTTAAACTATATAAAACGGAAATTATTTCTCTTATTTGTTCTTCTGCTTTCTTGTTTTTATCATCAATTATCAATTTGGAAGCCAAACAATTATATGTGTCTGATTTTAAAAGATCATCAAAAATGTCTTTGGTGTTTTTGTAATAGTGGTATATTAGTCCATGCGAACATTTTGCTTTTGAACAAATTAAATCAATAGATACTTTGTTGCCATATAAAGAAAACAAAGGAAGAGAACATTCTAATATTGAAAGTTTTCTTTCATCTTTCATGTTTTGGAATTGCAAAGGTGTTCTAGGCATTGTTTGTTTCTTCTTTTTTATGTTTTCTCACATATTTAACCATTAAATAAGCAACAACTACCCCAACTATAAGAAATATTGGAGAAAGTATGTAATCTAATATCATGTTAGATTGTAATTTAAAATAATTGAACATATTTGAATTAACGAATATTGAAATAATAGATCCTCCGACAAATCCTATAACCAGATACATTGTCGTTTGATAATGCTTTTTCATTAAAACATTCATTAATTTGCTTATAAGTATGAATCCGACAGCCACACCAATAGCAAAAGTGAGAAATAACATGCAATTTGCAAGGATATTATTACCAGCGATGATGTTTTTTGGTAAATTAAATATTGGTAGATAAAATCCAATAACAAGTAATATTAATGAGCCTGATAAACCTGGAACTATTAATCCCGCAGAACTAATAATTCCGACTGCAAAAACAATTAAATACAAATACCATTGTGGTTCCATGAATAAATTATTTACTATGTTTCCAAGGTCGAATATGACTGATAAGATACCAATTAATGCTGAAACAAGAAAACCAAAGATAAGAAAAACAATATTTGGAGTAGTAGGTCTTTTTCCTCTTACATTGTCAATTACACCAGGATAACTTCCTAAAATAAATCCAACAAATAAGCACACAATAGCGAGCATGCAATGTTCAAAGGCTTTTTGAAATGGATAATATAGACCAGCGACCGCTAAAACGGCGCCAACGCCAAAAGGCAATAATATAAGTAAGTTTTTCCAAAATAATTTGAACGACTTAAATAATCCACTCACTGCTTCAACTATTTTATCGAAAGCTTTAAATATTAAAGCAATAGTTCCACCAGAGATACCAGGTATAATAACTGCGGTTCCGATTCCTAAACCAACTAGAGCGTCTTTTATAAAAGCTGGCATTTTTTTCTTTTTTGACTCATTTTCCATAACTATATCTCAGTAAAAAAATAATACCAAAAGGTGAAATAAAAATCATTAACAATAAACTAACATTAAAATGTTAATGAAAAAAGAATAAGATAAATCTATAATTAAAAATATGAAATTAATTGTTGGTTTAGGAAATCCTGGAAAAGAATACGAATTAACACGTCACAATTGTGGTTTTCGTGTTTTAGATGAATTCAAAGATATAGTAAATGTAGATTTTGATTATAAAGATTTTGGTGGAGAATACGCTAAATTTAAATTAGATGATGAATATGTATTTTTATTCAAACCATTAACGTATATGAACTTATCTGGAACAGCTGTTCAAAAAATTGCTCATTATTTTAAAATTTCTACTGATGATATTCTCGTTATTTATGATGATATGGCAATTAAACCTGGAGAACTTAGATTAAGAACTAATGGTTCAAGTGGTGGTCAAAAAGGTATGCAAAATATAATCGATAATTTGAATACTGATCAAATAAAAAGAATACGAGTTGGTATTGGTGAACCTCCAAATAAAGGGGCAGTTGATTATGTACTGGGTAAGCCATTTGGAGACGACAAAACAAAAATTGATGATGCAATTTCAAGAGCGGCATTAGCGATTAGAGAATACTTAAATCACGATTTTTCTAAGGCGATGTGCAAATATAATGGCGGTGGTAATAATTGAATAATGAATTACTAAAAATCATATCAAACACAAAAGCATACACCTCCCTTAAAGAAAAAAAGGGAGATTTTGTTGTTGATGATATTATTGGAACATCACTACTTTTTGCTACTCTTTTTAATGAAAAAAAGAAGAATTATTTAATTCTTGCTTCCAATCTGTATAACGCTCAAAAAATAAGTACTTTTATTTCCTCAATAGTGGGTGATGAAAATGTTTTGTTATTTCCGTTTGATGATGTCTTGCGTTGTGAACTTCTTTCCTCTTCAAAAGAGCTTCTTTCTCAGAGACTATATGTTTTAGGCAAATTGTTAGAAAATAAACCAAAAATTGTAGTGGCTCACGCTTCTAGTGTTATAACTCCTTTGCCTGATGTCGTTGAATTTAAAAATAACATAATTAATTTAAGAGTTGGTGAAAAATATAATATCGATGAATTGAGAAATATCTTGGTAAAATCCGGTTATTTGAGAGTGAATAAGATTGATCAAAGCCTTCAATTTGCTTCTCGTGGAGATATTCTTGATATATTTTCAATTAATTATGATCGTCCAATCAGAATTGAATTTTTTGATGATGAAATTGATTGTATGCACTTTTTCGATATTTCATCGCAAAGAAGTATTGAAGAGGTAAATGAGGTTAACGTTTTACCCGCTAACGACACCTTGATCAAAGATTCAGAAATTAAGACCTTTAAAATAAATTTATTTTCGCAAGTAGAGAAAGATATTACTAGATTATCATCTGATAAAGCAAACTTGCTTAAAAATATGAGTGAACTTGACTATGAGAAAATATCGTCTCACCAATACTCCCCAAGAAATTACAAATATTATCAATACATAAAGAAACACACATCATCAATTTTAGATTACGCAAACTTTGATATAGTTTTTATTGCCAACGAAAAGCAATTTTTTTCAACAATTGAATTTTTAGAAAATGAAGCAAGAAATTATTTTGAAGATTTAAATGAACAAGGAAAATTAATCACACACTTAGAATTATATAAAAACATCGATGATGTATTGAAATATGAAAAATGCATATTGCACTCCAATGAATTAAGAAAGAGTTTTGATGAAATTGAACTGAAAATCAATCCTATTGTTTTTAGCAAAGAAAATTTAAATAAAATTGATGATTTAATACTTTCATATTTAAACACCAATAACAAACTAGTGCTTTTAGGTTCAAATAAAATGCAAATAGATACATTAAAAACAATATTGCAAAACAATAATTTAGAATATGAAATTTTAAACGATTTTTCTCTTCCAACAAAGAAAATTGGAATATGTCTTTTTGGTCTTGAAGAAGGGTTTGAATTAGTTGATGAAAAAATATGTGTTTTATCATCAAAAGAACTTTTTGGATTTCAATACAATTCTAGAATTGCAAGCAAATATAAAGAAGCAACAATTGTTAAAAATTATGACGACTTAAAACCAGGTGATTTTGTTGTTCATGAATATTATGGTATCGGAAAATTTATTGATATCGAAACCATTGAAATAGAGGGGATTCACCGTGATTTTCTTCACATTCAATATGCAGGTGGCGACACACTTCATGTTCCTTTGTCACAATTTAGATTGGTTAGAAAATATGCTGGTAGAGAAGGTGCTACTATCAAATTATCAAATCTTAATGGTTCGTCTTGGGAAAAAACAAAAGCCCGCATTAAAGAACGAGTTAATTTGCTTGCTGATAGACTATTTAAGTTATATAGCGAAAGAGCGCATATACAAGGATTTAGCTTTAAAGAAGACGATGCATTTCAAAGACAGTTTGAAAATGAATTTCCATATGAATTAACTAAAGATCAAAAAACAGCCTTAGAAGATATTAAAAAAGATATGGAATCCCCTTATGCAATGGACCGCCTTTTGTGCGGCGATGTTGGCTTTGGAAAAACAGAAGTTGCGTTTAGGGCAATTTTTAAGGCAATTGATAATGGCAAACAAGCCGCTATATTGTGTCCAACTACTCTTCTTGCAAGACAACATTACGAATTAGCGGTTCAACGTTTTAGAAACTTCGGAGTAAATATTGCCATTATTTCTCGTCTAGTTCCTGAAAGAAAACAAAAAGAATACATGGAAGGCATTAAAAATGGTTCAATCCATCTAATAATTGGAACGCATAGATTGCTTAGTAAGAATTTTGTTTTCAAGGACCTTGGTTTACTTGTAGTTGATGAAGAACAACGCTTTGGGGTAGAACAAAAAGAACTAATAAAGGAAATGAAGAACAACGTTGATGTTTTATCTTTAAGCGCTACCCCGATTCCTAGAACAATGCAATTATCTCTCGTGGGAGTTAGACCTGTATCTCAAATTAATACCGCTCCAAACAACAGAAACACAATTCAAACATATGTTGCTCCTTATAAAACCGAAGTTGTCAAAGAACTTCTTGAACGAGAACTTTCTCGACAAGGGCAAGTGTTTTACATTCATAACACCATTTCAACCATTAGGTCTGCAACCGATAAAATTAAACGCTTAGTTCCGTCCGCCAATGTGGCTTATGTCCATGGGCAAATGAGTAAGGATGAAATTGAAGATGTCATGATGAGATTTTATAACGGGGAAATAGATGTTTTAATTGCAACATCGATTGTTGAAAATGGAATAGATGTTCCAAACGCAAACTTAATTATTGTTGAGGATGCTGACCATTTTGGATTATCACAGCTTTATCAAATCAAAGGTCGAGTTGGAAGAGGAAATAAAATCGCTTATGCATATTTATTTTACAAAGAAGAAAAAGCATTATCGGATGTTGCTTCAAAAAGACTTAAAGCAATTCAAGATTTCGCCGAACTTGGAAGCGGATATAAGATTGCCCAACGAGATTTAATGATTAGAGGTGCAGGCGATATTTTAGGTCCAGAGCAAGCTGGTTTTATTGATTCAATAGGTCTAGATTTATATTTGAAACTGATGAATGAAGTTGTTGAAGAAAAGAAAACAGGCATCGCTATAAAACCTCCGAAACCAGTTAAGTTACTGAAATTAGACGCCTATATTCCTGGAGAATATGCATCAAAAGAAGATAAGATTCAACTTTATCAAGAAATTGAAAACGCAAACGATTTACAATCTTTAGAAGAAATTAAAAGCAATGTTCGAGATATATATGGAAGACTTCCAAGTGAAGTATCATTATTATTCAAAAAGAGAAGAATTGATATTCTTTTGCAAGGAGAAGAATTCTCTGATATTTCTGAGCAAGGAGACTTTATAATCTTAACAATGTCAAAGAAGTTTTCTTCATTAAGTGGTGTCGGTGGCGACTTGTTCCAAGCATTGACGCCTTATTTAGATACGATAAGCGTTACATATATTCAAAAAGTTCTTTATATTAAAATTGAAAAAATTGATAACTGGCTTAAAGAACTCGAAACCATTGTTGATATAACTAGGGATATATATAAAAAATATAAAGGAAGCAGTAATGAGAATTGATAAGTATTTAAAAGTAAGTAGAATCATAAAACGTAGAAGCGTAGCTAAAGAATATTTAGATAATGGTTTAGTTTCAGTAAACAATAAGATCGTTAAAGCTTGTTTCGAAGTCAAAATAAATGATGTTATTCAATTAAAGAAAAAAGATGGTGTAAAAACATACAAAGTAGTAAATATATTTGAATACGCAACAGAAGAAAAAGCAAAAACTATGTATGAGGAAATATGAGCATTAAATTAAGCGTTCAACTAAATAAAAACCAGACATATCTTTTAGCCTGTTCTTTTGGTCCTGATTCAATGTGCTTATTTGATGTGCTTATAAAAGAACATATAAAATTCATTGTTTGCCACGTTAACTACCACAAAAGGGCTATATCAAATCTTGAAGAAAAATATTTAAAAGATTTATGCAAGTTAAACAATATTGAGATTTGTGTTTTAGATACTTCTAACATTCCTCATGAAGGAAATTTTCAAGAATGGGCAAGAGAAGTGCGTTACTCTTTTTTTAAAGAATGTGGTGAAAAATATAACACCTCTTCTCTTTTAGTGGCTCATCAACAAGACGATTTAATAGAAACATTTTTAATGCAAAAAGAAAGAAATGGATTTGTTAATTATTATGGGTTAAGTGAAGTGTCTTATGTCAAAGGAATGAATGTTATTAGACCATTATTAAATTACACCAAACAAGAGTTACAAGACTATGACGATATAAACAATGTTCCATATTCATTAGATATTTCTAATAGCAGTGATGATTATAGAAGAAATTATATTCGTCATCATGAGATTGTTAATTTATCAAAAGAAGAAAGAAACAAACTTCTTAAAGAAATAAGGCTTTTAAATAAAAACATTATCAACGAAAAGCAAAAAATTGATTATTTATTAAGCGATAAGTATTTATATGTTAAAGACTTAAAAAAGATATCCATTCACGATTTTCAAGTATGCATTTATTGTTATTTATCTAAGCAAAATTTGGATATTTCGTTATCTAAATCCTTTATTAGTGAATTACACAAAGCTCTTTTTTCTAAAAAGTCCAACATCGCAATTCATTTAAAAGACGATATTTATTATTTTCAAGAATATGGAAAAATTCTCATTAAAAATAGATATAAGAAATATATGTATGTTATTGAAAAGAAAGGAAAATATAGTTTTGAAGAATTTGATATAGATTTTACTAATGGAAGCGAAGATAGAAATATTTATGATTCAGATTATCCGTTAGTGGTCGAGCCAGCGAACAAAGAAGATGAATATCAAATTGATGACTATGTAGTAAAAGTGAGAAGATTATTTATTGATTTTAAAATGCCAGCCCATCTAAGAGATGTTTGGCCTGTTATTAGAAATAAAAATGGTAAAATAATATATATACCGAGATATAGAAATGAATATGTTGACAATCATAAAAGCAAATTCAAAATTAAACTTTTTTAGTGTTTTTAAGGTAATTTTTAAAAATTGATTGTATATTATATTTACTAAATGCAATTAAGCATTTACAAAAAAGTCGATTTTGATATTATTCTATTAGAATATTAGAACAATTATTACTCACGAGTTATATATAAAAGGAGGACAACAAAATGAACAATGAAAACGGCAAAAAAAGAAGTGTATTTGCTAGAATACTTCCTTATCTATTGATGTTATTAGCCATTGGAAGTTTTATTGCTTTAATGGTTTCAATGAATATTAAACATTATGATAACTGGACACCATCAAATATCGATGTGATGTTAGAACAAAACGATATTCGCACAGCAGAAGTTTATGACAAGCAGACAGTTGTTACAGTCGAAGGAATTTATGTAAATCAAGCAACAAACAAAGAAGGACGTTATTCATTTACATGTTCTTCCCATGCATACAATTATAGTTTTGATGTTTATAATGCAGAAACAGGAACTTATGAAGAACATAAATCATATGCAACTGAGTTTAAAAAGGCGATTGATGAATATAAAGTAAAATATCCTACCGCCACAAATGCCGGTTATGTCGATCATTACGCATTTGAAACAAATTGGTTTGAACAATGGGGACCAACAATTATCATTTCTGGTGTCACAATTGTTATTGCTTTGTTCTTGTTTTCTAGACTTGCAAATTCAGTTAATGGTTCAAATAACCGCGCGATGGATTTTAATAAGAGTCGCGCTAGAAAAGTTGACACAAGCAAAATTAGATTCTCTGATGTTGCAGGATGTGATGAAGAAAAAGCTGAAATGCAAGAAGTTGTACAATATTTAAAAGAACCGCAAAAATTCACTAAATATGGTGCAAAACTTCCAAAAGGTATTTTACTTGTCGGTTCTCCAGGAACTGGTAAAACATTGCTTGCTAAAGCAGTTGCAGGAGAAGCGGGTGTTCCATTTTATAGCATTTCCGGTTCAGACTTTGTTGAAATGTTTGTCGGTGTTGGTGCTGGACGTGTTAGAGATATGTTTAGAAAAGCAAAGCAAACCGCTCCGTGCTTAATCTTCATCGATGAAATTGATGCAGTTGGTCGCCAACGTGGTGCTGGTCTTGGTGGTGGCAACGATGAAAGAGAACAAACTCTTAACCAATTATTAGTTGAAATGGATGGTTTTGAAGATAATTCAGGTATTATCGTCATCGCTGCGACGAATAGAGAAGATGTTCTCGATCCTGCTCTTCTTCGTGCTGGACGTTTTGATAGAATTATTACTGTTAATCTTCCAGACAAAAAAGGACGTGAAGAAATCTTTAAAGTTCATGCTCGTGGCAAACTAATTGATCCAAAAGTCGATTTTGCCGCTTTAGCGCAAAGAACGACAGGCTTCTCTGGCGCTGATATTGCAAATATTCTTAATGAAGCCGCAATTTTAGCGGTAAGACAAAACGAACCAATGATCTCTTTAAAAGATATTGATGAAGCTATCGATAGACGTATTGCAGGTCCAGCGAAATCATCTAAAGGGATGAATGATCAAGAAAGAAAAACCGTTGCATATCATGAAGCTGGTCACGCTATTATTGGACTTAAACTTCCACATAGCGATAAAGTTCAAAAAATTACTATTATTCCTCGTGGAAGAACAGGTGGTCATGTCATGATGACTCCTGAGGACGATAGATTCCTTCTTAGCAAAGCCGAACTCGAAGCACGAATTGTTGGTTATTTAGGTGGTAGAACTTCTGAAGAGATTTTCTTTAAAGATGTCACAACTGGTGCAAGCAATGATATTGAAGTAGCGACTCGCATTGCAAGAAGCATGGTTACAGAATACGGAATGTCGACATTAGGACCTATTCAGTATGAAAAAGATTCTGGCTCTGTCTTTTTGGGTCGTGATTATACATCAACTCAAAAGAATTTCTCAACTCAAGTTGCTTATGAAATTGATAATCAAGTTCGTAAGATTATTGATGAAGCTCATGAAAAAGCACGTCAAATCATTAATGAAAACAAAGATGATGTTATTCTTATTGCGGAAACACTTCTTAAAAATGAAACTATTACTGCAGAAGAGATTACATATCTTCTTGAACATAGAACTCTTGATAAAGAAGAAAAAATCATTGATGTTGCATCAACTGAAATAAAAGAAGAAAATCCAGTTGAAAATAGCTCAAACGAAGAAAATAAATAATTATAATTGGGAGGCTTTGCCTCCCTTTTACTACTTATGTGGAAAATAGGAAACGTTAATATTAAATCGCATGTTGTTTTAGCTCCTATGGCAGGAATAACTTTTTTGTCTTATCGTGAGTTTATGAAGCCTTTTGGTGTTGGTCTTTCAGTTACTGAGATGGTATCTGATCATGGACTTACATATAACAATAAAATGACCTTTGATTATATAAAAACAAGTGATATCGATAGGCCTGTTGCTATTCAATTATTTGGTAGTGACAAAGAAACGCTTATGCAGGCAATGGATATTGTTTTAAAAGAGAACCCAAATTTTGATATTTTCGATGTTAATCTAGGCTGTCCAGTTCCTAAAGTAACTAAAACTGGTGCAGGCTCATCTTTGTTAAAAGATACAGCGTATTTAGAAGATTTAATGACTGCATTAGTAAAACATTCCCCAAAACCTGTTACTGCGAAAATAAGACTTGGATGGAATGAGGATAGCATCAATTTTCTTGAAAATATTGCCGCTTTAGAAAGGTCCGGTGTTAGCGCTATTGCGCTTCATGTGAGAACAACGGCTCAATGCTATGGTGGTAATGCCAGGTATGAACTCGCAAAAGATTTGGGAAGCAAGACGACAGTTCCTTTGATAATAAGTGGAGATATATTTTCTCTTGATGACGCTATTAAAGCGATGGAGATTACTAAAGCCACTGCTGTTATGGTAGCTCGTGGAGGAATAGGGAACCCTCATCTTGTTAGACAAATTGATACATATTTAACAACTGGTGAAAAATTGCCAAGTATAAGCCTTGAAGAAAATATTAAAAATCTCCGCCTTTTAACTGACCTCATGATCAAAGAAAAAGGTGAATATAGAGCGATGATGCTTCTTCGCGGAATTGCACCGAAATTCTTTAATGGATATCCAAACACAAAACGTATAAAAAACGAAATAGCAATTAATCTCATAAATAAAAATCAATTTGATAAATTATTAGATGATTTTATTGCTTTCAACAAAGAACTAAAATTAGCGAAAGACTATTAATATAGCAATTTTATTGCTTTTTATTGGAATTTTTGTGTAATTCTTTTTAATGAGTTGTTTATAAAGACGCTCTTATTATGCTAGAATACATTACGAGGTTTTTATTATGGAAGAAAAATTTACAGACCAAGAACAAGCTCGTCGTGACAAGCTTGCCAAATATCAAGAATTAGGTGTTGATCCGTTCGGACAAAAATTTGAAAGAACTGATACAGTAAAATCTGTTCATGAAAAATGTGACGGAAAAACAAACGAAGAATTAGATGAACACAGAGTTTATGTAACAGTCGCAGGAAGAATCATGTCCATCCGTCGCATGGGCAAAGCTTCATTTATGAATATCAAAGATGTCACAGGTAGAATTCAAGTATATGTTGGCATCGATGTAGTAGGGGAAGAAGCATATAAATTATTCAAATTAGCGGACATAGGCGATATCGTCGGTGTTTGCGGACGCGTTATGCTCACAAGAACTGGTGAGATGACAATTCGCGCTGAAAAATATACTCATTTAACAAAGTCGCTAAGACCACTTCCAGAAAAATATCATGGTCTTACAGATGTTGAAGAAAGATATCGTCATCGTTATGTCGACTTAATTATGAATGATGATTCGATGAAAATTGCTTTGGCAAGACCAAAAATTATTCGCGCTATTCAAAATTATTTTGATAGCCAAGGTTTTGTTGAAGTTGAAACAAGCGTTCTTTCTCCTATTTTAGGTGGCGCTGCAGCTAGACCATTTATCACACATCACAATGCATTAAATAAAGATTTCTATTTAAGAATTGCTACTGAATTACCACTTAAAAAACTTCTTGTTGGTGGTATGGAAGGTGTATATGAAATTGGCCGCTTATTTAGAAATGAAGGAATGGACACAAAACACAATCCTGAATTCACAACAGTGGAACTTTATCAAGCATATGGTGACTTGCAAGATATGAGACATCTTTGTGAAAATTTATTTAGAGAAGTTGCTAAAAAAGTTGTCGGTTCTACAACAATTCCGTTTGGCGATAAAACACTTGATTTAGGAAAACCATTTAAATGGGTAACAATGGTTGACGTTGTTAAAGAAGCAACCGGCATTGACTTTTCAAGTAAAGATATGACTTTTGAAAAAGCTGTTCAACTTGCAAAAGAAAATGGTATTAAAGTTGAAAAGCACTGGACTAGTGTTGGGTTTATTTTAAATGCATTCTTTGAAGAAAAATGTGATCCATATCTACAAGAACCAACATTTGTTCATAGCTATCCTATTGAAGTATCTCCTCTTACAAAAAAAGAGAAAGACAACCCAATGTTCACAGATAGATTTGAGTTATTTATTGGAGCAATGGAATATGGCAATGCATATTCAGAATTAAACGATCCAATTGATCAAAAAGAACGTTTTGTTGCTCAGCTTGAAGCAAAGAAACTCGGCGATGAAGAAGCAAGCGAAATGGACACTGATTTCCTTGAAGCTCTTGAATATGGTATGCCTCCTGCAGGCGGAATTGGCATTGGCATTGATAGATTTGTTATGCTTATGACAAATCAACAAAGCATTAGAGAAGTTATTTTGTTCCCTTGCATGAGAGATTCTTCCAAAAAATAAATAGAAGTTATATAATAATTATGCGGTTCCTATAGCGCTGTAAGTGCTCACCAGGTTCCGCTTTTTATTGTCTTTTGTTTTAGAGCATTGATATTGTTCAATCTTTTATTAAATATAAAAGTTTGGTAAAATAGAGAAGTAAAATATGAATAGTGTATTACTATACTCGGAACCATATTATATTTTTGTGAGTTATGATCAAACTAATAGATGTAAATAAAACGTACAAAACAAAAATAGGAAAAGATGTACACGCATTAAAAAAATTTTCCTATACATTTCCTAACACAGGTTTCTTTCAACTAAAAGGACATTCTGGTTCAAGAAAAACAACTCTTCTTGGAATGCTTGGAGGTCTACTCAAACCTGATTCTGGAAATATATTTTTCGGTAATGATGATATAGTGGCATATTCTCAAAAACAACTCGATACTTTTAGAGCGGATGCTATCTCTTTTGTTTTCCAACAATATTGTCTTTTCGAAGAATTATCTGTTTTAGAAAATGTTAAGCTCGTTTGCCCTAATAGTGTTGGTGATGATAAAGCTATTGAATGCTTAAAACTTGTAGGTCTAGAAGGATATGAGAAAAGACGAATTAGTGAACTTTCAGGCGGACAAAAGCAAAGAGTTTCAATAGCAAGAGCATTAGCAAAAGACGCTAAAGTCATTTTGGCAGATGAACCCACTGGAGCGCTTGATAAAGAAAACTCAATTAATCTATTCTCGTTATTAAAAGATTTATCAAAAGATAGATTAATTATATTTTCTTCTCACGAAACCGAAATATTAAAACCTTTTAAACCAATTGTTTTAAATCTTGAAGATGGTGAGCTTAAAAATAAACCAAAAGCTTTTAAAGAAATAACAAGTTTTAAACAGAAAGATAAAAAAGAACCTCTTTCTATCAAAAGAATATTTCATTTTGGTGTTTCTTTATTTAAGAAATATGGATTTAGATCATCTTTTGCATCTATTCTTTTAGCGCTTACTTCTGCTTTATCAATATTTGGTTTTTCTTTTAATCAATATGATACTACAAGGTCAGTCCAATCCATGATGGTTGAAACAGGTGAAAATTCGCTTGCTTTTGTAAAACGCTTAAAAAATAATGACACAATTTATGCTTCCTATACAATTGATGAAATTAATGAGCTTAAAAAGAATGAAGATTTTGTTGTTCTGCCATGTCTTAATAATATATTGACAAGTCCATTAAAATTTTCTTTGTTACCAAACGACATTAATAATATAGAAAAAGTAGATTATAGATTTGGTTCTTTCTCTAATTTTTGCAGATATGATTCATATGTAGAAAAACACTATCCGCTTTTATGTGGAAGTAAACCCATGAAGTCAACAGATGTTTTAATAAGTGAAACTTCGTTTAATATGTTTAAAAAATATGGTTTTGGCACGACCATAAGAAAAGATCAAATAACATCAATGGAAAGGTTTTTAGATTTAAATCCAAAATTCACAATTGGGCTTGTTACATATGAAGTAGTTGGGATTATCGACTGTGGAAAATACGACACGCATGATACTTATCCAGACTTTTCCGCCAAATTATCTGGTGAATCAACATCATACGATTATGGATATTCGCTTTCAAATCCAAAAAATCTTCTTTACGTTTCTCCTGACGCCTATCCTATTAAATCGAATGTGACCGTTTTAAATAGTCCAACACGACTTGAAATTGATGGCGAAGAACAAGAAATTGGAAGTTTGTCTATACTGGATGAAAGTAATTTTGTGGAAGTTGACTCATCAAATCCATATGGAATTTCAATGTATTATTTGAGTAAACTGCTTCCAACAAGTTACACACTTCCAAATTCATCTTGTTATAAAGATTTTTCAAAAGTAATAAGATTTGACTTTAAAACATACTAAGATTGGAATACCGGATTTTCATCATATAAAAGTTTTGGAAACGACATTCCTTTAAATATGTTATTTAGTAAATCAAATGCATTTATTCCTTATTTGAGTTATTTAGCATGCGGAGAATATATAAGTCAAAATGGACTTCCAACAGGAGATGAGTTAACTTTATTAAAAGAAAGAGCAACAGAATTTTTTAATAAAAGATTTAAAGAAGAAAACGAACTTGATTTTTATTCTTCTGATGAAAAAACACAAGATATTCTTAAAAATTTCTATTTTGTTCTAATGCTTTCGACAACACTTTATGTAAACGATTGGGATACAAGCGAAACAATTGAAGGATTTTATTCAAAAGAGCGAGTTGATAAAATAACAAATGATTTTATTGACAAAATTAAAAATGATTTGAAATCAGCTCTAAGTAGTATCGTGTTTTCAATGACTAAATTTTCAGATGGAACAAAAATTAAGCAGAGAGATATAAAAATCGGTTACTTGAATTTTGAATCAAACATTTATAAATCATTTGGTAACTCGAATGGAGCTTATATGCTTTACGCAAAAGAGAATCAATATAACGAAATAATTAATGATTATAACCAAACCACTAATTTTGAAAATATTATAATTTCTAGACTTAATGTTGACTCCAAAATAAATTCTGCGATTAACGCTGTAGAAGGAATAGACAAAAGTGGTAGATTTGCTTTTAGTAGAATAAATGGCGCAACATTTTTTATGAGTTCTAAAAAAGATTACATAACAACAGCATCAGGTTTCTCGCTTTTATTCGCCGCCATACTTGTTGTTATAAGTGCACTCTTGCTATTTTTCTTCCTTATATCAGTTGAAAAGAATGAAGAAAAAAATCTATCACTTATTAGATGTTTTGGATACGACAAATTTAAATCCATTATTCCTTTAGCGACTATTCCATTAATTGCCTGTTTTGTTGCATTTATCTTTTCAATTATATTTGTAATTATCATTAATATTTTTGGCAATTCTTATTTAGCCTCGCTTTTTGGTATTAATGCGTCTTTCATATTTATCAATCCATTAATGCTTTTTATTGCTTTAGGATGTTCATTGCTCATATCAGCATTATGCTTGATAATTCCTATTGTTAGGTTTAGGAAACGCGATTTATTATCATCGCTTAATTAAAATTCACATTAATACAAAAATTGAATATTTTTCGTTTTTATTGTCTATAAGATAATGAGAATTGTATTCCATATATGTGATGAGCAAACACTTAAAAGAGCATGAATGAAATGCCATTAATATGTAGCCTCATTTTGGTAAATAAATTTAAATCATTGCGGTGAAGCTTATACATCTTTTTCTTTCTTCCCCTGACGATTTTCCTCGTCGGCTTCTTTGATTCATTGCCCAAAAACATCTTCATCACCATGTGGACTCACTTTGCTTAAAAGAGCAGACCTAAGGTCTTTTCAATTCATTTGTGGCGGTCCTTCCTTTCATCTTCCTTTTTATTTCATTTTTGAAATAATAGTTCTTTCTGTCGAAGAAGGCGCTGCATATCTTTTTCCTTATTTATTGTTGAATGCATTGCTACAATAATATCAATTGTTATTGCTATTTTATGGCTCATTCATTACAATACATACT
>DNPJ01000082.1 GCA_003501485.1 Bacillota bacterium | reverse complement strand
TGGATGAAGAAATCTCCATCTCTGACTTTAAATTAGTACAATTCTCAAAAGCACTACTTCCAATAAAAGTCAAATTTCTAGGAATCTTAATCGAATTAAAATTAACACAATTTTCAAAAGTATAATTATCTATTTTCGTAATCGAAGTAGGTAATATGGCTGACTCTATAGTTTTTCTCATTGAATCAGAGAGTACATTTTTGGCTGTTGTAGTTCCAGTCTTATACTCTAAGGTCTCAAATCCTTTGACATTGTAGAACGGATAAGTTTCCTTATTACTAGAATCATAAGACTTAACTCCTGATTCTCCAACAATAAGCTTCTTTACTGTTGTTCCCGTAAAAGCATTTACTCCTACTGCACTAGACTTCGTAACACCAGTTAAATCAATACTTGTAAATGTTATTCCACTGTTCTTAAATGCATTACCACCAATTGATATGATGGATGAAGAAATCTCCATCTCCATCTTTAAATTAACACAATTCTCAAAAGCAGAAGAGCCATAATTTTTTATTGCAGGATGAATAAAAACATATTTTAGACTTTTGCAGTTCTTAAATCCAGAATTAGAGATAGAATTTATAGAAACCCCATCTAAAGAAGAAGGAATATATAGGTATTCAATATTATATTTTAATGCTTCATCAGAAAAACCTATTTGTCCAGTTTTATCTAACTTAAACAAACTATTAGATATAGTGCATCTTACAACATTAGAAATATCTTTAATGGAATCAATTGTCATATAAAAAAGTCCAGATAAAGTATCAACATAATATGTTATAGATTTATTTGCTGAAGGGATTCCATAATCAATAGCTTTATTATAAACAGATGTTAACACCATATTGCCTGTTGCTTTTACAACAGAATCTTTAAGATATATATGATCTCCATCTTTATAACCAATTCCAAAATAACCAGGAATATCTTCTAAAAAAGATCCATCTATTTTAAATCCTTTATCTAAAACAAACTCAACACTATTTTTTTCATTTTTTTGAATATTATTGAAAATAACATGATACTTGCTTCTAAGGATAATATCAGTTTTCCTTAAAACAGTTATTTCTCTGACAGTGTTAATAATATCTTTTTGGTCTTTATAACTCCAACCTATATAACCGACTTTTTCATCCCATTCTAAAACTGAAAAAATATCGTTATAATCAACCTTTTTTGATTCTACTACATTACCATAAACATCAAAAACAGTAACAGGAATAGAATAAACAGCCGTCAACGTTAATTTTGTTTTTGGATTATTAATATCGGAATTTAAGTTATAAATATTACCATTTTCATCTTTCCATGAAATATTTTCAAAACCATCAACTAATCCGGTCATAATGCTTGAAGAAAGTTGTACAAGAGAATCGGATTTCTTGAACGTTTCCTCTTTTAACAAAGTTCCATCTGCATCTAAATATGTTATTGTTTGACCATACACGGCTTTAAATGATATGTCCTCCAATGGCATAACGTATTTAGAAACAATTTCTTTATCATTAGAAAGAGTTGTCCACCCAATAATTTTCCACTGATCATTTTTATCATTACTAATAGATGGAAATACTACATCTTCTCCGGGTAAAAACGAAGAAGAAGATATACATTCATCACCATCAAAAAAGAAAGCTGTAGGTACAACAAAACCATATTTTAACATTGAAGGATAGAGAGCAACTTTTTCTTCATATGTAGCATTATCATAGTTTTCAATAGCAGTTTTCTTTTCAAGATATGGTTTTAGAACAAAACGATAACTAAGAAGGCATATAAAGAGAATTATTATAGAAAAAATTGATGCAATAGTTATTTTTATTTTTCTTTTTGCTTCTTTTTCTCTTTTTAATCTATCTTCTTCCTCTTCTTGTAATTTTTTAAGACGATTTTGTTCTTTACTCCAAGAATCAAATGATTCAATAACATCTTTTTTATTGGCTTTTTCTAGTACTTCTCTTTTTGTCCCACATCCAATACAATATTTATCGTCTTCAGCAACTGCTGAACCACAAACAGGGCAACAATAACCCCAATTTTTTTTATCATAAAAATATTTTAACAATTTTTCAGAGCCAATACTTTTACTATAAAAAGAAACAAAATCTTCTGGATAATCTATTTTTTCAGGTAACTCAGGATGAATTATTTTTTGTTTTTTCTCATCTACTAGCATAAAAGTGCCATCTTTAAGAATAATTCCTGTAGGATAAACAAAAACAGAATCTACATCTTTTAATTCTTCAAGGATGACTGATTCATAAAGTATCCCTGATTCTTTGATGCTAGATGAAATGGTAATAGGAATTTTTTTGGTCACTCCATTTAGTGAATATTCTATAGTTACATCTACTTTAGTAATTTCTTTATTTATTCTAGAAATAAGGACAAAATCGAATGTTCCATAATCTGCAGTTTTTGATAGGCAAGTATATTGAACATAAATAGGATTCCAAATATCGACGCCATCTTGGCAATTATCAATGAATTTTTTCCCTCGTTTTTTTAGTAAGTAAAGGCCAAAATCCTTTATTTCATCATGATTATTGTAGGTTTCAATCTCCAAAGTGACAATATCGCCTTCTTTTACTTCATAAATAGTCAATCTAAGAGCTTGAATAAAATCATCATCATTATTTAATTTCAAGTCAAACATCATTTGACCATTAATATTTAATCTCATCTCTTTCACGATATTGAAACTATTTGAAAGAATTGGATTACTTATTTTATAGACAAATTTTGGAACTTTAAATGTAAATGAAGAATAGGTGGTACCAATCGATTTTGAATTTTCCTTTAGTTTCTGAATTTCTATAATATTATCATCAGATAACTGACTAAGTTCATAATCTGCTGCAGCAATAATGCCAGCTTTTTTATCTCCAAATCTTTTAACTAACTCTTCTTTTCTTTTTCTTTCTGCTTCAGCAGCAGCTTCTGCTGCTCTTTCTTCTTCATTCATTTGTGCAATTTTAAAAGGAAGAAGTATTGCTCCAATTGCTAAAGCAGCAGTTGCAGCTACAGCTGCACCCGCTACACCAACTGCTACATCAGCAATGGCAGAATCATCATCATAAACATAATAAGGCATATCTAATCCCCCTCCTAGAAGACCTACGATTTCGTATTATATCACAACATGTATAAAAGTTATGTATTAAAATGAACAAATACTCTCGAATAAAAAGGCTCTTCGTGTATA
>DNPJ01000028.1:3703-3960 GCA_003501485.1 Bacillota bacterium | reverse complement strand
GTTTCTAAAAAAATAGATAAATCTTTTATCAATTTTATGCATATTTCATCGTTAAAACTATATGCGCAAAATGAATTTATATCACTTTTAAAAATTAATCGTATTATTTTAAGTTCAATTGATGAATATTTTTTGCCATCTAAGCCATCAAAGCACTCTTGGCATATAAATCCCCCATCAACGTAACTAACAGCGGTTATTTGGGTCGTTTTGCCACATTTTTGGCAACAATCAACATTTAAGCCATATCCAGTTTG
>DNPJ01000028.1:0-3580 GCA_003501485.1 Bacillota bacterium | reverse complement strand
TAGCATCTTCATTTGTAATAATAATCCTTGAAGTCAATTCACATATTAAATTAGCAATAACAAGAAAACTTAAGTTTGTTTCATCACTAAAAAGCGAATTTATTATAGTTCCAGTTCTTAATGTTAAACCATCCTTGCTTTTTGAAAGTTGAAAATGTGATTTGTTCAACAGTTGAATGCTTGGTGCGTTTTTGCTTTCAAACTTTAAAACGCCTTTTGCTAAAAATGATTTAACTCCATTGTTTGAAACAACATTAACCATCATGTCGTTTTCTTTGAAAGAAGTCGTTCTAATTACAATACCATCAATTTCAAACATTACTTATAGCCAAGCTCTTTAAGTATTCTTGGATTATTAATCCAGTCTTCTTTGACTGAAACAAATAATTCAAGAAATATATGCTTATTAAAATATTCTTCAAGCGTTTTTCTTGATTTGGTTCCGATCATCCGAATCATTTTTCCGCCTTTTCCAATTACAATACCTTTGTGCGAATCTCGATCAACGATTATAGTAGCTTTAATAAAAACCTCATCTTTTTTATGCTCAATATTATCGACACGAACCGCTAATTCATGTGGAACTTCTTCTTTTAAGTACTTCAAAAGTTTTTCACGAATGATTTCAGATACATAAAAGGCAGCATCTTTATCGCTAATTGCATCTTCAGGATAGTATCTTGGTCCATCTTTAATAACTTTTTTAATCTCGTTGAGTAATAAATCAATGTTAAAGTTTTCAATAGCGCTCATTTCAATCAATTTAGCTTGTGGATAAGCTTGAGAATAAGTTTTTTTCACATCTTCTATTTCAGGAAGTCGCATTAAATCAATTTTATTAATAACCAAAAATAACGGAATATTATTTTGGATTGTATCCATAATAACTCTATCGCCTTCATTGAATTTCTTTGATGCGTCTATAACAAGTACGATTGCATCGACATTTTTTGTTGAATCAAAAGCATCTTGATTCATTATTTTACCAAGAGAATGGCGTGCTTTATGTATTCCTGGAGTATCAACAAAAACTATTTGATAATCGCCATCGTCATAAATACCTCTAATCGTATTTCTTGTTGTTTGAGCTTTGTTTGTAACAATGGCTATGTCACGTTCAAGAAGTGCGTTTAGAATGGTTGATTTGCCTGCGTTTGGCTTTCCTATAATTGCAACAAAACCTGATTTCATTATTTTAAATCATCACCAGAAAAAGCAAACGGAAGTAGTTCTTTTGCGTTTGTTTCTTGAATTAAACCTTTTATGTTTGCCATATAAATAGGAGCTTCGCTCGGGAACAATTCAGAAATTACTTGTCTACACGCCCCACAAGGAGAACATGGTCCTTCTGTGTCAGCAGCTAATGCAAGCGCAACAAAATCATTTTTTGTTTTCCCGTGTAAATATGCATTATAGATTGCGTTTCTTTCAGCGCACATGCAAAGTGGATAAGATGAATTTTCAATGTTTGCGCCAAGAAAAACTTCACCATCTTTACATAATATAGCAGCACCAACGTTGAAATGAGAATAAGGCGTATACGCTAATTTCCTCGCTTCTATCGCTTTCTCAACAAGTTCCTTCACTTCCATCATATGACCTCCTAAAATTTCATTTTGTAATCCGAACATTATCTTTTCATCCTCTGTTTTCATGTGATCATATCCTAACAAATGAAGCAAACCATGAACGAACAAGAATGACATCTCTCTTTTAACAGTGTGTCCGTATAGCACAGCTTGTTCTTCAGCCTTTTCATATGAAATAATGATTTCTCCAAGAGAAGTCGGAATAATATCGCTTGCTTTTTCTTCTTTGTCATCGAAAAAAGCAAAACTTATTACATCGGTTGGCCTATCAACACCGCGATAATCCCTATTAATTTCATGAATAAAAGCATTGTCGCATATCGTTACGTCAACAACATAGTTAGACTTAATATTTAAACGTAAAAAAGTTTTTTTCATTAATTCATTAAAAACAAATTCATAGTTATCGAATTCCTTTTTTCCGTTGTTAATAAAATCTAATTCCATAATGTTCTTGAATAATTTTAACACAATAAGTTATTTTTAATAACATTTATACAAAAATTTCACTTTTTCTTTTTCAAAATCTGTCTTCTTTTCATCTGATGAGAGCAAATTGTCAAAGTGTTCAATCAACAAATAGAATATTCCAAAATTAAATAAAATATAATTAACACTAATGTTGTGTGTATATATCATTAAGAGAAAACTCATTATAATAATGACAAAAGTCATAATGACTCTAGATGTTGATTTTCTAAACGCATAGTTGTTTGTCGATTCCATTACATTTCCTGCTGTTTCAGCATTTAAATTATTTTTATTTTTTTTAAATTCATTTTCCTCACGACAAATTTTTTCTCTTGCTAAATTGTCTTTTTTGCTAAACAAAGCTTTCTTTCCGATAAGAAGTAATAGTATTAATAAAATAGGAAAGCAATAAAATGGATCGTTGATTATAGAAATAACAACTATCGCAATTGACATAATTGATGAAACCATAATCGAATTATTGAATTCGAAAGTATTTTTGTTTGAAAATTAAATAATTTTGATAGTCTTCAAAAGCGTTTTGCTTAGAAAAATATTTATCAATATATAAATAATCAAAGAAATCTATTTCTTTGAAAATATACCATTTTTCTACTAATTCAAATAACGCAAATAACGTTAGAAAAATTATTGGTACAAAAACAAATGAATCACTTTTAACAAAAAACATCCCTACAATAATTGCTATAAAAGGTAGCAAAGTTAATACGGCTTTTGCAATCTTGAATTTAAATGGTAATATGTGCCTTTCAATATTATCACAACATTTAGTTTCTATATGTTCATTTACTTCAAGTGTTTTAAAAGAAAAGATTTTCAAAAAGTCATCAATTTTATATTTGCTTCTTCCTTTTTCTGGATCAAAAACAACAACACTTCTTTTTGTAACTCGCTTTACAAAAACCAAATGTTTTTGGTTTATTAAAGCTAAAAATGGACATTTTGGAAACTCAAAATCACTTTGCTGATAAGAATATGCCTTTAATATAACATTATTCGATTTAGCGATATTAATAATATCGAAAAAAGAATAGTTGTCCTCTTTCTTAGGCTTTTTAAGATATAAATAGTTATTGTCTTTGTTTAAAGTTGCTAAAAGCATTTTTAAACAAGCGAATCCACAGTCATTGGCTGTACTTTGATATATAAAATAATCCATAAATTGACCTCCTAATATACTTATAGTCAAAATAGTGATTATTTATTCAAAAAATTCATTTAAAAAGGGATGCCATATCTTTAGCATCCCGATTTTAATCAATTTATGTTACAAATCACAAATTAATAGGCTTTACGTCTAGCCATTTCGCTTTTCATTTTGCGTTTTAAACCTTTTTTAAGATAGAATTCTCTTTTGCGTGTTTCGAGGAGTACGCCAGATTTGTTAACGCTTCTTTTAAAACGGCGAAGTGCTTCATCTAATGTTTCGTTTTCACGAACAACTGTTTTAGGCATTTATTTTCATCTCCTTTCTGACTAACGTAACTGATATTAAATTT
>DNPJ01000113.1:2065-7226 GCA_003501485.1 Bacillota bacterium | reverse complement strand
GAAGCTGGATTGTTTGAAATGGACAATGTCAATTTAAGCAATACAAACGAATATCCAGGTGTTCCTGCTGCAATTTATTGTTCAAATACATCCAATGTTGTTATTAAAGATTCAACCATCAACTTCAAAGGCACTTATGGTGTTGGTACAAATAACACTGAAGGTAAAAATGGCACAATCAGAATTGAAAATTCAACAATCACTGTTACTACTGCCGGATTTGATAATGCTGGTATGTTAGGTAACACTGAGGGAATTAATGTTACAATCATCAATTCAAAAATTACTGGTGATCGTCAAGGCGTTATCGCCCGTACAGGTACATGGAATGTTTCTGGTAGCACATTTACTTCTACTGGTAAATGGCTTGAAAATGAAGCTAATGTTGCCACAAACAACAACTATTTAGCGGGCACATGGAAATCAGGCAATGAAGTTCCAGCTGTCGGATTAAATGTTGGTGATACATCTGTTAATGCTTATAACGAAAATGTTTCATTTACCGCTACTAAATCATCTGCCAATAGTGTTGTTGCACGTGCTGATGGTAAGTATACAAATGAAATGAATATTGACGCAATTACATTTGTTAATACATATAACAAAACTGATATTGCTGAAAGCGTTGCTTTAAATCTTGACGAACGCATTAAATTCGTCACACCAGATGAAATTAACGCAATGACAGCCGCTGATGATAAGAATCTTTATGTTGTCACAGGTGTAGTTTCCTATTTCAATTCTTCAAAACCTAACTGGAGTCAAATTAAACTTCAAGGCGAAAACGGTGAGATGCTCTCCCACTATACAATAGCACAGGGCGCTGGTACATTTGCTGAAAGTGATTCAGGTGTATTCTCATTCAGCGGTGAAAGAAAAGCCGTTGATGCTTCTCTTGTTGGCAAAACAGTTACATTAATTGGTTGTGTCAAACTTTATAAAGGTGCACCACAAATGCAAGATGCTCTTGTTGTTGATGTTGAATCAGTTCCAGCTACTGTTGCTCTTTCGTTTGATGAAACAAAAGGCACTGCTTCATTAAGTAAAAATGAAAACGTGATGATGGGTGATGAAATTACAGTTACAGCTACTGCTAATGATGGCTTCAAAGTAGCAAAAATTACTGTTGCTGACGGTGAAGGAAACGAAACCGATATTACTGCTTCAAAAACATTTGTTGCTGGAAAAGTAAATAATGTCAATGTTGAATTTGTCGATGCTAGCGCTGTTGTCGCAAAAACATTTAATGTTGCATTTAATAAAACAAACAACAATAAAGGAAATTCCTCTTATTCTGACTCATTTGAAAATACAAGTGATGGTATGACATTTGTTGTTTCCTCTATGAACAACAATAATAATCAATGGGAATATGTCCGAGCGGGCTCTAAAAAAGAAGCTAGCATTGCTTTTATTGTTAACAAAACTGCTTTTGAAAATGCTATTGGAAAAACCAGCATCACAATTGGAAGCAAATATGAAGCAAGCTTAGTTAATTCATTTAAACTAGTTGTTGCAAGCGATGATCAATTTGCAAATGTTATCGAAGAACATGATTTAGCTAGCCAAGCTAAGACTGGTACAACAATCACAACAGAAATCACTACTCCAACAAAGGGCGCATATTATAAATATGTTCTTGATCTTGAAAAAGGATCGGGAAACGGATTTGTTGAAATTTCTGCGTTATCATTTGAAGAAGTATTATAAAATATCTTTTGAATGAATTTAGGGTGATATCTCATAAGGGGTATCACCTTTTTCTTTTCATCTATTTTTTAATCATTTATAATAAACATAATCTTAAAGGAGAAAAAATAATGAATAAGAGACAACTTTTAATATTAAGTATGCCTACTTTGCTATTATCATCGTGTGGCAAGTCAGTAGTGGTCTATTTAGAACCAACATTTGAAAGTTATAAATCAGAAGCCACATATGAAAACTATACGAACGCTAACGAGGAAAGCTACAACAAATGTTTTGTAAGTAATGAAGAGACTGAGTATTCGTTTTCACTTAAATTAGAAACAGGCTCAAAAGAAATCAAAACAATCAATAGAAGCAAAAAAGAAATAACAAAAGTAACGAATACTCAAATTGCAAAAATGAACTTACTTTTTGATAGTAATAGCGGTGTAGGAAAAGCTGAAAGCGTTAATGAAGAATTAGTTGATGGAAAACAACTCGATGGATCAACAACAACAACCGTTAATAATTACCAAAAAGTAACATCTGAAGGATATCTTCAAGAAAACGCAAAAGACGACAAGAAATATGTTGCAACTATCGATGCTGAAGATAAAACATATTCAAACGATTATGAATTAACTGATGATGCAACAATTTATAAATATGTGTTAAGCACCGCACTTTTAGTCTTAGTTTTAAATTCAAGCGCGAGCGGTATTAATTACGAAAAACTTTCTGATGAAGAAAAAGCAAAATATCATTTTTACGTTGATGAAGATGTTTTTACTGAAACATATTCAACATCAACAAAAGAAAATATAGAATCATCAGAAAAAGTTGTTGGTAATATGGTAACAACGTTGGATTACAAATCGCAAATTATTGAAAAAGAAGACAGTATAAAAATCAATATGGTTTTAAACAAAAAAGAGACCTCAAAATATACAGCGGATTACAATTCTTATTTACTAGGTGATGAGCAAATTGTCGAAACAAATACTTATGCACAATCCGAAATCAAGAAAGATGATATTAATCTTGGAACATTCGATCTAAGCAAATATGCTTTAAAGGAGTAAAAAAATATGGAAAATTTGAAAAAAGGCGGAAGAATATTAGTTTTATTATCCGGAGTTATTGAAACATGTGTGGCTTTTGTATTCTACTGGGTTGCATATGCTATGTCAAAAAGTGCTGAAGCAGGCACAGCTACAATGAATAATCTCCCATTTATTGTCTTATTATGTGGAATTCTTGGAGGAGTATTGTTATTCATTTCATTCTTCTTCATTAAGAATACAAAATTCGTTGGTTCCATAATAGCAGCGGTTGCAACAGTTTTATGCTTGATTGCAACAATTTATTTGATAGCCAACATTAATGGTGATCCTTCAATTGAAGAAGTAATAATGATCGTTCTTCCATTCTTCGTTGTTCCTAACGCTCTTGGAATTGCTGGAACAATAACTCTTCTTGTATCATCGTTTGCAAAGTCTGAAAACAAGAAAGCAGAAAAACCAGAAGAGCCAATTGAATAATAGAACAATATATTAACAAAGATGCCCATCGATCAATGAGGGCATTTTTTGTATTAAGTACTGATAAATTTTAAGGCTGCCCGATGAATCAAAATAGAAATTCAATTGCAAGCCATGCAATCGAATAAAGAAAAATATTGAAAAAATAGGAAAAAAATTTAATTCAGTTGCAAAATGATTATGCAATACCAAAAATTGCCTTGTCTTGAGGCCTTAAAGAAAATGTATAAACGTGCAGGAAAATTTTATATTAAAGGTGATAAGACGGAAGATTTGCTTAAGACATTAGAATAACTAGTAAATTCTGTAATACTTTTGAAAACTATGTTCATATTTTGAATTTAACTGTGATAAAAAGCTTTGTAAGATAAAGAAAAAATAAACATTAATATCTAGTACATAATAAAAGAATTATATTTTTTGTGTTTTGTTGTATAATAACATCAGTTATTATGAAAAAACATTTAAAAAAATTTAGAATAACCGCTGCGATATTTACGTTAGTTCAAGTAGTTTTATCTACTATTTTTGGTGTATTTTATTATTTAAATTTATTCAATCTTCAATCGATTGTTGATTTTTCGGTAATATTCGTCATTTTTTGCGTAATTATTGTTGTTGATCTTTTATTTGTTTGGATAGCAATAGCTATTTTCGCAGCATTTAGAAGAAAATCAGATTTGCAAGCCGCCGATTTGATTGGGGGAGATATTCAAGAGGCATATAATTTTGGAATGATCGGAATGGTTATTGTTGATGAAAACAATAATGTCATTTGGACAAATGATTTATTCAAAGATAGACAAATTGATATTCTTGATACAAACATTTTAGATTGGCAACCAAAGTTAGAAGAATTCTCTACTTCAGCAAGTGACGCAATTATTAAACTTGAAATTAATTCAAGAAACTATGACGTTAAATATTTAAGCGATGCAAGATTATATATTTTTAGAGATAGAACTGACTATGAATCTCTTGAAGATTATTCAAAAAGACAAGCCACTGTTGTTGGAATTATTATGATCGATAATTATTCTGATATTTCAGGAACTGCAGATGATTCAAACGACGTCATTTCTAAAATCAGGAACGCTATTTTTGAATACGTTAGAGAATATAATGTTCTCATTAGAAGATATAGAAATGATGCATATTTCTTGCTATGCAATTATGAATCTCTTGCTAAAATGGAAGAAAATCATTTTTCATTAATCGAAACAATACATCACATTGGCGTTAAAGAAGAAACGCCTCCTACACTATCAATTGGTATAGCTCACGGATTTTTTGATGTAGTTAAATTAAATGAAATGGCTGAAAACGCAATTGATATCGCCATGTCTCGTGGTGGTGACCAAGTTGTTGTATCAAAATATGGTGAAGAACTTCGCTTTTATGGTGGCAAATTTGAAGCACAAGAAAATCGTAACAAAGTTAAAGTTCGCGTTATGGCGGACTCTGTTTTATCGCTTATTCGCAATTCGTCAAACGTTATAATTATGGGCCATACTAATATGGATATGGATGCATTAGGTTCTTGTTTAGGTATGAAAGCTATTTGTGAATACTGCAAAAAGCCATCTGTTGTTGTCTATGATCCGAAATTAACTGAAAGAAAAACTAGAGGCGCTATAACAAGCGCTTTCTCTCGTGAAGAAGTTGCTAAATTAACTGTTTCGCCGAGCGATGCATTAGATGAACTTAGTTCTAATACACTTGTTGTTGTTTGTGATGTTCACCGTCCATCTATGACAATGGCCCCTAAGTTACTCGATAAAGCTACAAAAGTAATGGTTATTGACCATCATCGAAGAAGCGAAGAATTTATTGATTCTCCTGTTTTCTCATATGTTGAGCCAAGCGCTTCATCCGCGAGCGAAATGGTTGCCGAGCTAATTCGTTATTCATCGACAAACCCACGCATTATC
>DNPJ01000113.1:1254-1940 GCA_003501485.1 Bacillota bacterium | reverse complement strand
TGTGGTATTAGAACATTTGAAGCTTCTATGATTCTTAAGGAATTTGGGGCTGATAATGCGACCGCTGATGATTATTTGAAAGATGAATTTGAAGAATATACTTTAATAACTAAGATTATTTCAACTCTTAAAACCCCTTATTATGGAGTCGTTTATTGTGTCGCTGATGAAGATGATATTATTGAACCAGCAACCCTTGCTAAAGTAGGTAATCAACTGATGCAAATGAGAGGTGTCAATGCTTCATTTGTCATAGGTAAGACTGGTGAAAAAGAAGTTAGAATTTCTTGTAGAAGCGATGGATCAATTAATGTTCAACTTTTAGCGGAAAAACTTAATGGTGGTGGTCACCTTACAATGGCCGCGGGAACATTTAAAAATACTACTATTGAAAGAGTGGAAGAAAGACTTCTCGAAGTTCTCAATGATTATTTAAATGAAGTTCGTATTGTTAAAGATAAAAATTAGGAGGTAATTAAAATGAATGTTATTTTATTAAAAGATGTTAAAGGCATTGGTAAAAAAGGGCAAATTGTTACTCTTAAAGATGGATATGCTTCAAATTATATTATTCCTAATGGTTTAGGTGTAAAAGAAACAAAAAGATCTGTTGAAATATTGAATAAACAAGTCGAAGAAAAAGCAATTAAAGACGCAAATGATAAAAAGAATGCTGAAGAACTTGC
>DNPJ01000113.1:0-1129 GCA_003501485.1 Bacillota bacterium | reverse complement strand
GAAGAAATGCTTAAAGCAAAATATTCAATTGAAATCGATAAAAGAAAAATTGTTAGTAAAATAGCAATTGATAGACTAGGTTATACAAAACTTGATATCGAATTATATAAAGGTGTCATTGGACACATCAATGTTCATGTAAGCGAAAAGAAATAAGTATGGCTACAAAAAGAACTGAAACACCAAGAAGAAAAGAACTTCCTCATAACACCGAAGCTGAAAAAGCAGTATTAGGAGCTATGCTTCGTTCAAAAGCTAAATTAAGCGATTCTATTGGAGCATTAAAAGAAGAAGACTTTTATCCTGAAAACGAAAATCATCGCATGATATTTTCAGCGATGAAAAGATTATTTTTAAGAAATGTTCCAGTTGATGTTCAAACGCTCACTGATGAATTAATTAATTCAAATGAAATAACCCAATGTGGTGGCCCTGAATATCTTCTCGAATTAGCGGATTCAGTTATTACATTCACGAATTTTGATAAATATGTTCGCATTGTTCAAGATCAGGCATTGTTAAGAAATTTCTTATTAACTATGAAGAACATTGAGGAACAATATTACACAAGCGATATCGGTGATATAACTACATTTTTAGGGAATTCTGAAAATAAATTGTCTGAAATTGCTGAGAAAAGAAAAGTCGGAGATTTTGTTGACGCTAAAACGATTTCAAGCCAACTTTCTGAAGAACTTAAAACCCTTCAAGAAGCTACAACAGACGATACAGTTACAGGAACTCCAACTGGGTATACAAGATTAAACCAACTCACCCACGGATTCCAAAAAGGACAATTTATAATTGTTGCTGCAAGAACCGGTGTTGGTAAAACAACGCTTTCCTTAAACTTGATATATAATGCCGCAATTAAAGGTGTCCCTGTAGCGTATTTCTCTCTTGAAATGACATCGAATGAACTTTTTAAACGCTTATTATCTATTGAATCAGGCGTTGATTTTGAATCAATTAGATCTGGCTATAAATTAAATAAACAAAACAGACTCAAACTTCAACAAGGATGTGAAAGACTTGGTGAAACAAAGATATATGTTGATGACACAAGTGGACTTCAAATTCTTGAATTAGCGGCGAAGGTTAGATCTTTATACAATAAAGAACCTAATCT
>DNPJ01000112.1:7950-10658 GCA_003501485.1 Bacillota bacterium | reverse complement strand
TGATAGCGGTATTCTATTTTTAACCAAAAAAGGGAAAATAACATTCACCAATTTGGGTAATATTCTATAATCTAATCCAAAAGGAGGAGATTATGGAAATTAATTTAATCGGTACTTTAACCATGTTTAAAACGATGGGAATGCTGCCAAATTTCAGTGAACTTGCCCGAGTCTTTGGCAAAGATAGACATACAATCAAAAATATGTATGTTGGAAAGGAGAATAAAAAAAGAAAGAAAAAACCATCAGAGCTTGATCCATATAAAGATGAAATAATTGAAGTATTATCTCATCCAGGAACAAAAATCAAAGCTGCTTATTGGTATTTCAAGAATGAGAAACATCTTAAATGCGATTACGATAACTTCAAGGTCTATGCAAGAAAAAATAGATTACTAGAAGAAGCAAAATCAGGAGTTCCTCATCCTTTATATGAAACAGATCCTGGAGAACAGCTCCAAGTTGATTGGGTTGAATCCATTAAGCTATCAACTATAAATGGGGAAATAATGGACTTTAATCTATTCAGTGCAACTCTTGGCTATTCAAGATTACATTACTTCGAATACACCGAATTTAAACAAGAAAGTGACTTTAAAAGGTGTTTAATCCATTTTTTTAAGAAAATAGGTGGAACAACTAAAGAAGTATTAACTGATAACATGGCTGCGATAGTTAATGTTAATAATGGGCAAAGAAATATTCACCCTTCAGTTGTACAGTTCTTTAAAGATTTGGGTCTAACATTAAGACTATGTCAAGTTAGAACACCTCAAACAAAAGGAAAAGACGAAGTGTCCAATAAATTTGCTCAATGGCTTAATGCTTACGATGGGAAAATAGAAAATAAGGAACATTTATTAAGAATAATAGATAAATTGAACATTGATATTAATAATCAAAAGAATACAAGGACCAATATTCCTCCAGTACTTCTTTTTAAAAAAGAAAAAGAATATTTAAGCCCACTTCCCAATATAGAGTTATTGAATTCGTATGAAGACGAGATGCGTTCTTGCAAGGTACCATCCACGTTTGTCATTGAATATAAAGGAGCCAAATATTCCGTTCCTCCATATCTTATCACTAAAACGGTGAATTACAAGGAAGCCAACGGAAAGCTGTTTATCTATTATAAGCGCGATTTAGTTGCGGAACACAAACTGACAAAACAATATAGCATTAATTATCATAGTGATCATTATAAGAAAGGTTTAATTAATAAACTTGCAAGCGACGATGATATTGATGAATTAACTGCTAAAAACCTTGCCAAATTTAAAAATTTTGGAGATTAATAATGTCAAATTATATCAAATTAATTAATAACTTTGATGCGTTAAAACTTATGACCTTTAGGTCGAATATTGACGCATTTATTGATGAAGTCAATTCAAACAAATCTAATCTTGTTGATGCTTTGTATTCACTAACTGAAAAAGAGATGAATTTTAGACAAGATAGAGTCAATAAAGCAATGATAATTACGTCACATTTCCCTTTTGTAAAAACATTTGATGACTATGATTTTTCTTATCAGTCTCGTTTGAATAAGGATGAAGTAATGGATTTGAAAAATCTTAGATTTATTGAATCCAACGATAATATTGTTTTTATGGGAACTCCTGGGACAGGTAAAACGCATTTAGCTATATCTATTGGAATAGAATGTGCAAAGAATCGTTATCAAACATATTTTATTAATTGTAATGACTTAATATTACAATTGAAGAAGGCCAAACATGAAAATACTTTAGCAAGACGACTTAAACATTTTACTTCTTATAGTGTTCTTATTATTGATGAAGTAGGATTTCTTCCTATTGAAGCCGAAGATTCAAATCTTCTATTTCAATTAATATCAATGAGATATGAAAAACATCCAACAATTTTTACAACTAATAAAAGTTTCAATCATTGGGGTGAAGTATTTGGAGACTCAGTGATAGCAAATGCAATGCTCGATCGTATCTTGCATCATTCAAAGGTGTTCCAAATTGTTGGACCATCTTATCGAAGAAAAGGAAAGGAGAACTTGTTTAACGACGATTAACCAATATTGGTGAAACATATTTTCCCTTAATTGGTAAAAAATATATTTACTTCTTCAATTTGGAAGTGTTTATAAAAACTTGGATCAAAATAAGAAGGACAGGTTGTATAAAAACTCAAACAAATTAAAAAACTAATTGCAACATTGATGACTAGTATGTTGCATTTACTTTTTCAATTAACAAAAATTTCTGGTGTTTAATATCAAATGATGTGAGACAAAATTAATGTAATAAAAAAAGCATCTCATTTATAATTTAATTATCAGTTTTAATTGTAAAAGGAGATGCCATGAATAGTATAACATTAGAACGCAATTATTTCCCACTAGATATTGAGACAAGACATCATGCTTGTCTTAGATATAAGGAATCCGGATGGCCTGTAAAAAAGATTTTATCTTTTTACCATATTAAAAGGCCATCACTTTATCGATGGTTAAAAATTTTTGATGGAACAAAAGAAAGTCTATTAGATAAATCACATAAGCCGCTTTCAGATCATCCGAATAAAATAAATGCTGGGATTATTAAGCGAATTCTTGATCTTCATAGGAGAAATCCAGAACAATCATATATCGAAATATGGGTTAGATTACGTCATGAAGATATAAAAATATCACCAAGCAGTGTATTAAGAATACTTAAAAGAAATGG
>DNPJ01000112.1:0-7801 GCA_003501485.1 Bacillota bacterium | reverse complement strand
AACAGGATTAGAAGGACGATATTATCAATACACCATCTTAGATGAATGTTCAAGAAAACGAATTTTGTACTTTACAAACGAGCACACAATGTATGAAACAGTAAAAGCACTTGAGTATGCACATAAGTTATTTGGCTGTTACCCAAAACTTCTTCAATCAGATAACGGTTATGAGTTCACCGATAAAGCAAGAAGAAAAGAAAAAGGACTAAATATTAGGACCTGTGATAATTATTTAGAGAGATTCCTAAAAGAAAACAATATTGAACATTATTTAATTCGACCAAGAACACCTCAGCATAATGGCAAGGTTGAAAGAAGTCATAGAATTGATCAAGATAAGTTTTATAGAACTTTAAAGTTCTACTCCTTGGATGATTTAAGAGCACAAGGGAAAGCATGGAATAAAAGGTATAACAATACTCCAAAATTAGTACTTAATTTTAAAACACCAAATGAAATTGAACTTGAAAAGCTTTCTAAATTGTTAGAAGATACTGGTGAAATGAGATGCAGAAAATGTCTCACATCATTTGAAAGTTAACAATTTTCAATTAACAAAAATTTCTGGATATTATACTTTTAATAATGAATATGTTATCATATAAAACTAAGGGATTTAAGGAAAATAAAATGAAAATTTCAGTTGCAGGAATAGGATATGTTGGGTTATCAAATGCTGTGCTTTTAGCTCAGCATAATGAAGTATATGCAGTAGACGTGTCGAAATCTAAAATTGATTTGATAAATAAGAAAAAATCCCCGATAATTGACAAAGAAATTGAAGAGTATTTGCAATACAAAAGATTAGATTTAACAGCAACTTTAGATGGAGACAACGCATATAAAAATTCTGATTTAGTTATTATAGCGACTCCCACGAATTATGATAGTGAAACGAATAAATTTGATACATCTAGTGTTGAATCGGTAATTAATCAAATAAAACGAGTTAATTCTAATGCGTGGATTGTGGTTAAATCTACAGTTGGTGTAGGGTTTACAAATTTTATAAGAAATAAACTTGGTTATGATAAAATACTTTTTTCACCAGAATTTTTAAGAGAAGGAAAAGCTCTTTATGATAATTTATATCCTTCAAGAATAGTTGTAGGTGTTCCAGAAAGGAAAGAGCCTTATCTTTCTAAGGCAAAAGAATTTATTGAATTATTAAAATGTGGCGCAATCAAAAAAGATATTGAGACGCATATTATTGGATCTACAGAAGCAGAAGCTGTCAAATTGTTTGCTAACACATATTTAGCGTTAAGAGTGGCGTATTTTAATGAGTTAGATACTTTTGCGCAGACAAAACATTTGGATACATTGGAGATTATTAAAGGGGTGTGCGGTGATCCTAGAATTGGGAATTATTACAATAATCCTTCTTTTGGCTATGGTGGTTATTGTTTGCCTAAGGATACAAAAGAATTAAAAGCCAATTTTGAGGACGTTCCTGAAAATCTGATTTCTGCAATAGTAGAATCAAATAGAACACGAAAACAGTTTATTTGTGACTCAGTTTTAAGAAAAGCAGGATACAAGAACAACAGTCAAGATGATATAACAATAGGAATTTATAGGCTTACTATGAAATCTGGCAGTGATAATTTTCGACATTCATCTATTCAAGGTGTAATGAAAAGATTGCATGCAAAGGGTGTAAAAATTATCATATATGAACCAACACTTGAAGATAAAAAATTTTTTAATTGTGTTGTTATTAAAGATTTTGGCAAATTTAAAAAGCAATCAAGTATCATTATTGCTAATAGGTATGATATTTCTTTAGATGATGTAAAAAGCAAAGTATATACAAGAGATTTATTAAATAGAGATTGATTTAAAATATGTTCGTTTATTTATCGAATAAAATAAAAAAAACAAAAAAAATTACACAATTTTTAATATGCCTGATTAGTTCTTTTTGTTCTAGTTGTGTCTGCTTTTGCTCTGGTATAATGAATGAAAATGCTATTGTTGAGTCAGCTGGAGTAAATATTTCAGAATTTGTTTCTAAGAATTCTAACACAGATTATATTTCTGTTCAGGTTTCACCAAAGGACGAGGAAACAAAAAGCGCAATGCCAAACACATACAACGAATATTATTATTGGAAATACATTTTTAGAAAATCTAATTTTAGTTTTTTATCAACAGTTAATGGAGGCAAAACTAATAATTGTTTTTTTAAAGAAATAAATGTTGAGGATAATATTTCATTTATTTGTTGTGGTAATAATTATAACACCGAATATGAAGATTTTTATAAACATGAAGTTTACGATATCAAACTTATGTTCAAAGGTAATAACATCATTGGACCAAACGCAATTAATTTTTTTGCAATATCGCAAACAAGAGCAAATCAACTTCTTTTTAATAGAGGCGAGCGTGCTGATAGTAATGGTAACTATAACATTGAACAATATGAAAAACTGCTTGGCACAAACACTCAAGTTGCTATAAATAATAGTTCGTATCTTTTTACCATATCTAATGTTTATTTTGAATCTGGTCAATTTCATGAGAATGTATCGCAGAACTTTGGCGAATATGTTATTAGTTATATTCTTTTTCCAAAATCTCTAAAACTAGAATCTACATATATTTTTAACAAATATGATTATCAAAATATGCATAAAATAAAAAAAATGAAATCATATTTTCAGTCAAACGACTTTTCATTTAGTTTGTCGTCATTTAATCTAAAAAATAAGAGCGTTCAATTATCTGATGTTTTTGACTACAACTATATTTTTGGCAGGAATTTAGGAAATAGTTTTGTCTCAATTCTCTTGTTTGTGTTAAGCTTTGTGATGTTTCTAGCTTTTTTAATCGTTCTAGTGTTATCTATATCAATACACAATTTAAGGGATCTTAATGTTATTTTTTGTTCTTTTTTATTACCATATATTATTTTATTCATTATAAATTCAATCACAAAAATACCACTTGTTTTTTCGTATTTTTCATTGGTTGGTTATTTAGTTATGTTTGTCCTTTTTATTATTGTGTTGTTAATAATTTTATTTAGGAAGAGAGGAAATACCATACGGAAATTTTTGTAAACAAACTTAAATCGTCTAAAAAACTAAAAAAAGTGCTCTATGTATGCATGTTAGTTCTTTTTTCATCATACATTTTTTCCACCCCATATTTTAGTGATAGGAAACCATTTAATTACTTGGTCTATGGAATTTTTGCTTTGTTTACTATTATTGTAGTTGCTTATAGATTTTTATTTTACGATTACAAAAAAACAAATTTGAGAATTGCAACAATGCCATTATTTGCAGTTTTTTCATCAATAGGCACAATACTTTTATCCCATCAATTCAGATATTTGCTTACCGTCGTTCTTTTAGCATTTAGTTTCGTTATTATTTTCTTTATGCTTGAACAAGTCGGGAATAATGATCTAATTATCAGATTAGCCATTTACTCGTTAACGCTTTTCGTTTTTTTATTTGTTTTACATTATCGAAAAGACATTTTATCTTTTTCAAATTTTGGATCTAACAGATTGGCAGTAGATAATTATTTTGACAACGTAAATACTGTTGCTTATTATTTTGCGGGATGTTGCATTCTTTCACTCTATTACGCATTTTTTTCAAAAAAAACAATTAATTTACTTTTTTTAATTCCCTTCGTTGTTTCTTTTTATGTTGGAATACTTACTGCAAGTAGAACTTTTTTAGTTGGTGTGACACTCTCTTCACTAACAATTTTTATTATCAGATTTAAGAAAAAACCAATTGTTCTGATTATTGGATTGGTTGTTATAATTGCCGGCGTTGTTCTTTTATTTACGCTGCCCACATTTTCAATGCTTAAAAAAAGATTAATTGATATGTTTAATATGATGACTGGTCTTAACTATTCAACAGATTATTCAACTGCTACACGAATTTTATGGCAAGATTATGCAACATATTTTGGAAGTCGTCATCTAATTTTTGGTGTTGGTTTAAATGGCTTTTATGTATATTCAGGTACTGATACCTATAGTCATGCTAATATAACGGAGCTTTTGTGCAATACTGGCGTTGTTGGACTTTTATTATATTATTCAATATTTTTTGTCGCTTTTTATGATTTGATAGACAAAAAGAATAAATATAATCCCATTATAATTACACTTTTAGTTTTTCTAATTTCAAGAGAGTTTTTAGGAGTTACATATACATCAAAATTTAATGCTTTCGTTTTTGCTTTTATTAGTTATTCTGGTTCACTTGGAATTTATAAAAAAAGTAAAAATAATAACGTTTTGAAAAACGATTATTGTTTAATTAAGATATAGATATATGAAAATTTGTTTTTGTATTGATACAATGGAGAGCGGTGGAGCAGAAAGAGTTGCTTCAATGCTTTGTAACGAATTTGTTGAATTAGGTCACGAAGTTGATTTAATAATGATTTCCGCCCAAAAAAAAATAAGTTTTTATGACCTTGATAAAAAAATTAATTTAATTCCTCTTCTTTCATGTTGCAAAAAGAAAAATAGTTCATTTTTAAATAAAGTGTTTCTTCTTAAAAAACACTTTAAAAACAACCATTATGAAGTAGTGATATCATTTTTACCTAATGTAAATTTTTGCGTTTTTTTATCTTTGAAACGATTCAATGGAACTATTCATATTGCATCGGAAAGAAATAATCCATATCAAGACCCACAAAGTAAAATAAGAAGGTTTTTTAAAGAGTTGGCATTTAAGAATGCAGATGGTATTGTTTTTCAAACAGAAGATGCTAAAAACTATTTTAACAACAAAATTAAATGCCCTGTTCAAGTTATTAAAAATCCTGTCTTGCCAGTTATTAATAATATTGATTTAGAGGCAAAGACAAACGGAAATATTATAAGTGTTGGGCGCCTTGAGGAACAAAAGAATTTCCCACTATTAATTAATGCTTTTTTTCAATTTAACAAATTGTATCCATCATCTCGATTGAAAATTTTTGGAGAAGGTTCGTTGAAAGATAAATTGGCTGAACTTGTAGATAGTCTTAATTTATCGAACATTGTTCAACTTTGTGGTAATTCGAAGACTTGGATTGAAGATAGTTACAATTGCTCTTTATTCATCAATTCGTCTTTTTATGAAGGAATGCCAAATTCATTGCTAGAAGCACTTATAAACGGAATGCCTTGCATTGCGTCTGACTGTCCGATCGGTGGAAGCAGAGAATTATTGTCATATAGAAATGGATTGCTTTTTAACAATGATAATCAACAAGATTTAATTAATAAAATGTGTTTTTTGTACAATAACGATACTCTTGTTGCCGAGTATAGAAGAGCTAATTTTAAAATGCGTGATTATTATTCTTCGCAAACAATTTCTAAACAATGGATTGAATTTATTGAAAGGATTATTCATGAAACAAAATAGCTTTATTCAGCCGTTGTTCTATAAAAAACATGCTCAGCCAGTTTGCTGGTTAGATGATTTGACATTGATTTATTATTGGAGTGGCAAATTTATATTGTTTAATTTCGATACTAAAAAAGAGACTTTAATTGGAAAAATACCTCTTAGTTTTAAAGAAAAAATTTTGTCGCTATTCCCTCTTTTAAGAAGACTTTTTAGACAATATATTTTCTCTCCAGTTTTTGATGAAAGCAAAAATGAAATATTATTTTCTTTTAACGGATATTTTTGTTCGTATAATTTAAACTCAAATACTTTCTGCCGTGAGCAAAAACTTAATCATGCGGCAAGAAGACTACTTTCAATTTGTCTTTCTAGTAACGGAAAAACGTATTACGGAGAATATCCGACTAAAAAAGACAATCAAAATATCTGCATCTATGAAAGAGATCAAAATAAAAATCATTCTATTGTTTATAGCTTCAAACCCGGAACAATTAGACATATACATTTATTAAAAGAGTATAATGGTGATTTATTTTGTTTTACCGGAGACGAAAACAACGAATCTAATATTTTGTGCTTTCCAAAAAAAACATTCACGTGCGAACCAATACACATTCTAAGCGGAAAGCAAGATTTTCGTACATGTGTAGCAACTTTCAAAAATGATTTTCTTTATTATTTAACTGATAATCCGTATTTTGAAAATAAACTGTTCGTTTACAATATCATAACTTCTTCATTTGAAAAATTCTTCCCGATTGAAGGCTCTGTTGTTTATGGTCTTTGTTCAAATACATGCATATATTTTTCAACCTGTGTCGAATACAATTTAATGAAAGATGAACAAGGCAACAACGTTTGTTTAAAGATCGATGGAACTAGTGGAGGTATTAGAAGCAATGAATCAATTTTGTACTATTATGACATTACTAATAATAAATTAAAAAAAATAACAGCAATTAAAAAGGACTGCTTATCTATTAAATATTTTGGGTTCGGGACATTTATGTTTACATGTAATACTTCTTCAAAATATTTAGCTGTGTTCTCTCATTCTTTAAAAAGAAATGAAACATTGTTTGTATATAATGTTAAAAAAGAATTAAATTAATGATTTAACAACGGAATTTGGAAGTTATTTAGAATATATATACTCCTCTTTAAATATGTTAGGACAAACCAAAAAACGAGTTTTGAATTGCTAATAATACTTCTTCGTTGAAGTTTATGATTTGCCAATGCTTTTGCATTAATTATGAGAATAACTTTATGCTATTATAGTATTACTGTTGTTGCTTCATTTTATTCTGATTTTAGAAAAACTATTTTACTAAAAATATAATAATGCATATAAGTTAAACGAATTATCCTTTTAAAATATTAATAAGATTTTTTGAAAATTCGTCAAAAGTGTACTTTTTAGATTGTTTTAAACAATTAATACCTGTATTTTTTAAGATATTGCAGTTTGAAAACATTGCAATTGTATTTCGTAGTCCATCTAAATCTCCTGGTTTGATTAGAATACCTATACTTTCATCAATTATTTCGGGTATTGCACCAACATTTGTTGAAATTATAGGTAAGCCAAAATTTAGTGCTTCTAGAATTGTAATTGGCAGTCCTTCAGCGTACGAAGGTAAAACTAATACATTTGATTTTAAAAATACGTTATTCTTTTCGTTTCCGCTAACATAGCCATAGTAATTAAAGATTTTATTATTTTTTATTTCATTTAAAGTATATTCTGATTTATAATCATTTGGTTTCCCACATATTGCTAAATTTATTTTATCTGGGTTAAGATTTTTAAACGTCTCAATTAAGTCATAAAAGCCTTTTCGTTGGTCAAGTGAACCGACGAAAAGAAAAGTAATCGGTTTATTAATATTTTTGTACTTATTAATTATAAAATCTTCATTTATTGAAGGAAGCATTGGGTCGAAATAATTGTATAAAACACTTATTTTATTTTCATCAAAACCCTTTAACACCAATTCTTTTTTAAATTGTGAAGAAAGTGAAATAATATTTGTTGTCCTGCTTAAAATATTCTTCTTAATTATTTTACTTATCACTATATTTTTAGTGAAAATATTGTTAAAGCCTGCAAAATGTATATGCAAAAATATTTTATATTTCTTTTTATATTTCTTTTTTAAAGTGAATAAATCTTTAAGTAAAGCTGCACCGTATGATGTGTTTAAATATATCGCATCATAATTATTCTTTTTTAATTCTCTAGATAGAAGTTTTCTAGTTTTAAAAAAATTTAAAATGTTGCGAAATGATAATTTGCCATTCGTTCCAGGCTTCCTGTTTACAATGCAATTATTAAATGGAAAAAATTCAATTTCACTATTCCAAAAATTAGAATTATTAGAAAGTATTGTGCTAGCATATTGGCTTATACC
>DNPJ01000100.1 GCA_003501485.1 Bacillota bacterium | reverse complement strand
CGGGAGTTGGTATTTATGGAAGTTCCCAAAAAATCGATAGACGCAAATCATACATACAAATATTAGCGTTATATACTTATTGTCCAAGATGATATTCATTAAAGAATTGGAACAAGTGATTAAACATTTTAAAGAATGTTTTATTAACAATTAACTTTTTAACCAATTCAGTATTTTTTTATGGAAATGGTTTTTATTATTTAATAAAATAATTTTAACATTACGGAGGATATCTATGAAAGAGTCTTATAAACCATTATTCACTCCATGGAAAATTGGCAATGTAGAAATTAAAAATCGCATTGTTTTAACTTCTATGGGAGGTACATCAATTTTTGGTTGGATGGAACCATGTCATTTTGATAAGGAAGCCGCTAAATTTTTGCTTGATAAAGCTAAAAATAATGTAGGTTTAGTTTTACCTGGCATTGCTCCTGTTCGCGACCCAATGCTTGGAAGATGGCTTTATACCAACAAAGGAATGTTTAAAAAATTAAAAAAATTCATGATTGAATTCCACAAAACTGGTAGCAAAATGTTTGTTCAGTTAACTGCAGGATTTGGTCGTTCTTTTGCGGTCAACGATCTAATGGAAAAGATTGTTAATAATAAAGTATTAAATGTCCTTGCTAAACCAATTTTAAATGTTGAATACCTTTGTGCTGCTCCATCAGAACTTCCGAATAGATGGTCAGATAAGGTTCCTTCAAAAGCATTAACAAAAAAGCAAATTGACAAAATGATTTATGCTTTTGCTCAAACCGCAAAATTATGTAAAGATGCTGGCGTTGATGGTGTTGAGATTCATGCTGTACATGAAGGATATTTACTTGATCAATTTACAATGAAATACACAAACCATCGTACTGATGAATATGGTGGAAGTTTTGAAAATAGATATCGTTTCCCAGTTGAAATTGTTAAAGCTATTAAAAAATTATGTGGTGAAGATTATCCTGTTTCTCTTCGTTATTCAGTTGTTAGCAAAACTAAGGGATTTAGAGAAGGCGCCCTTCCAGGTGAAGAATATGTGGAAGTTGGTCGTGATATGAAAGAATCTGAAAAAGCCGCTAAATATCTTCAAGATGCTGGATACGATATGCTTAACTGTGATAACGGAACCTATGATGCTTGGTATTGGGCTCATCCACCTGGATATATGCCTACTAACTGCAATTTAAGCGAAGTTGAACACATCAAGAAATTTGTTGATATCCCAGTTGTCTGTGCAGGAAGAATGACACCTGATGTTGCTGCAAATGCAATAAAAGAAGGCAAAATTGATGGTATGGGTGTGGCTCGTCAATTTCTTGCTGATTCAGAATGGGTCACAAAAATGATGGAAGATCGTGAAGAAGATATAAGACCTTGTATTTGTTGTCATAACGCTTGTTTTACGATGTGCCATTATAATGGTGTAGCCAATGATCAAGAATTAAGTGATGCTATTCACATGGCAAGATGCGCTCTTAATCCAGAGACAATGCAATCGAAGAAATATTACTTAAAGCCTGCTAAAAAAGCTAAAAAAGTTGCTGTTATTGGAGGTGGTATTGGCGGAATGGAAGTTGCACGCGTTCTTGCAATGCGTGGACATAGAGTCACCATATATGAAAAGAATAACGAATTAGGTGGTATCTTTATCGCGGCCGCTGCTCCTTCGTTTAAAGAAAAAGATCGTCAATTGATTGAATGGTATAAGCGCGAAATCGCTAAACTCCCTATTGAAGTTAAATTGAATACTGAAGTAAAAGATGTTTCAAAACTTGATGTAGATGAGGTTGTTGTTGCAACCGGCGCAAAAGCAAGAAAAATCAATGTTGAAGGTAGTGAAAAAGCTATTGAAGCATGCGATTATCTATTGAACAAAAAAGAAGTTGGCAACACTGTTGTTATCGTTGGTGGTGGTCTTACAGGCTGCGAAATTGCATATGATTTATATCTTAAAGGTAAAAAACCAATTATCGTTGAAATGAAAAATGATTTAATCGCGGTTAAAGGTGTTTGCTTAGCAAATTCTTCATATTTAAGAGACTTCTTTAAATTAAATAAAGTAGAAGTCCATCTTGAAACAGCGTTATGCAAAATTAACGATGACGGCGTTGTTGTAAAAGGAAAAGATGGTAAAGAATTTTCTATTTCTTCTGACAGCGTTATTCTCTCGGTTGGTTATGTTCCAATGCCTCTTACCACTAAAGGGGTCCATATTGTTGGTGATTGTTCAAAAGTTGGAAATTTAAGAACAGTCATTTGGCAAGCTTGGGATGTTGCAATGAAAATATAATTATTGAAAAAGCATTTCTTGATTCGATCTTGAAATGCTTTTTATTATCTCTAATTTATGTTTAATGCAGACAATATTGCAAACGTAAGATTATAACCTCCACAAGGTCCATCGACATTTAATATTTCACCTGCAAAATAAACATTCTTTTCGATTTTTGATGACATATCATCATTGATATTATCAATTGATAATCCGCCGACTGACACCTGAGAAAATTCAAAATCATATAATGAATCAAAATTAAATGTTAAGTTTGTTAACGATGAAATAATATCTAGTTTTTGATCTAATAAATATTTTTTTAATAATGGATGAACATATTCACATAAAAATACATCTTTTCCATACTTTAGTAATTCATTAATCAATGTTTCCTTGTTAAATTTTGGAAGTGTGTTAATTGATATTTTATATTTGTGATTGATGTCTCTTGCTATTAATGAAGCGATATTAAAAATTACAATTCCGCTTAAACCATGCTTTTTGAATAATACTTCTCCATCTTCTTGATAAACTAATTTGTCGTCTTTAATAAGCGAAACTAGGCCTTTGATTCTCAATCCGTCTAATTCTTTTGTGTTTTCTTTTGTATTGATGGGGCATAAGCCTGGATACACTTTTGAAATTTTATAATCATGTCTTTTTAGAATCTCAAATATTTTTCCATCACTTCCTAGTTTAGGTGAAGAGCACCCTCCGGTTGTAATGATTAATTTATCGCAAACATATTTATTCTTATTTGTGAAAACAATTATTTGGTTATTATCAATTTTGTAATCGATGAGTTCTTCATCAACATGAATTTTTATTCCTAATTTATGAACTTCGTTTAAAAAAGCGTTTCGAATAGTTTCGGAAGATTCAGTTATTGGATAAATTAATTCATTTACTTCTTTCGTTTTTATATGAACGCTATCAAGGAAACTATTTATTTTTGAAAAATAATCTTTGCCAAATATATTTTTTACAAATATTGGATTATTGAATTTAGAAATATCGATATTTGAATTTGATATGTTACATTTCCCATTTCCTGTTGCCAAGATTTTCTTAAACGGTTTATTTAAATGTTCAATAACTAAAATATCAGAAGATTTATGTATTCTTTTTAGATTAATAGAAGCGGTTAAACCGCTTGTTCCAGCACCGATAATAATAATTTTCATAAATTAACGCATGTTGGATAGGAGAATTATTCCTATTTGAACAGGTATTCCAACAAAATAAATATACCAAACATTTTGACTTAAAAATTGTAAGTAGAACGAAGTAATAATTGTCCAAACAAAGAACGAACTAAGAATCATTTGAGCGATTCTATTTTTTCTCCATTGACGTCTTACTAAAACAAAAGATACCAAGAAACATAAAGAAGTCGCCCAAACAAAACCTTGCCAATACGGAAATATTTGATGATCTAAGATTGTAACTCCATTAGTGTAGGAGATACATGACCATACAAAAACTACTGTAGCTATTAAAACAATTACAATATTTACAAGAAGTATCATAATGATTTTGTTGTACAGTTTGTTCCTTGATTTTTTTGTATTGATCTCCGCTACTTTATCATTTGGTGTAATCAAGTAATCAATAGTGACACCATAATAGTCTGCAATATCTTTTAAAACATCAACACTAGGAATAGCTTGGCCTAATTCCCATTTAGATATTGTTTTATCGCTGTAATTAATTTGCTGTGCCAGTTGTTGCTGAGTGAGTCCACTTTTCTTTCTCAATTCAGTTAAATTTGAAGCAACTATTTCATTTAAATTTTCCATACCATAATTCTATAAAATTCTATTTTATATAGCAATTTTTAATAAAATTGTTTCGATGATTGCTTATGTTCTCTTTTTTTGAGAATTGAAAAAATTATTCTCTAGAGACTAGAACGCTCTCTTTGTTAAAGAAAAATAATGTCTATTTTTATACATATGTATAATATGCACCGAGGATAGAAAAAGCGATGAATATATTTAAAGAAGATCCTAAAACAAAAAAAGGCAAAGCATTATTGCTAACAACATTCGCATTAGGCGGATTAGTTATCGGTGGTGGTCTTGGTGTACTTTTTTCTTATTTAATAAAGAGCCCTAAAGTTGATATGTCAAAAGTATCAGTGAAAAATGATGTTTATGATGTAATTGAACTACAAAGAAAAGTTCAAAAAACGATTGCGGACGGCAAAGACGTTACCCAAGAATATTCTCTTTCGGATATCGCTCATTATGCACTAGATAATTTTACACTTGCTGAGAATAGCGTTGCTCTTGGCTATGGTTTTGCTGATTCAGCAGTAAAACTTGATATTAGAAATTGCACTATTAAAAATGGTGATAAATTCATGGAAGAAGCTTTATCTAAAAGTAAACCTGGTGCGATGATAGACATAAGAGTTTGTCAACGCGATTATCAAGATGGCACGAATAGTGATTCTCCAATTAAAAGTTATCTTGGAGATTTAACCGATGCAGAACATCCAAATTACGATAATCCGAAAACAAATGATTATACGGCAAGTACTTATAAAGATAAATTTGGAAAAACTCTCGATGATCCAAGTGTTTATGTTGTTTCATCAAAAACAATCCTCACTGACACAGTAACTCAAAAAGGAGAGGACGGCAAACCTATAATGGGTAGTTCTAATATTAGTAAGGTCGAAGGTGGATACAAGTTATATATGGAACTCAATACTACAAGTGGGGTTGCAAAATATTATAAAAGAATGATCAATCTTTCCGGGTCGAATGTTTCATCTTTTAGTTATATTCATCTCACATATAATTTGGATGAAAAATTTGAATTGGTTTCTTCTTTTGTTGAAGAATATTATTCCGCTGGAATTGGTAATGTTCAATCAAATGTTAAAGGAACTTTAACTACATATTTCTTTAAAGACACTAATGATTATTTAATACCTGATATAAATTCGTATATAGCTTATCCTGAGGAGGGTAAATTAAGATGATAAATAAGAAGATATTTTTATATGGTTCAATATTTGTTCTTGTTGGAGGTGTTGGCGCAACAGCAGGATATCTTTTAGG
>DNPJ01000098.1:27183-30600 GCA_003501485.1 Bacillota bacterium | reverse complement strand
AAGAGACTACACACATTGTGGATTCATCATCCGTGTCTTGTAGACCAAGGGGTCATTTACAAGGGATTATGTTAGAAGCAATGGAGGCAAAAACAAATGGAGGTTCAGAAAATGAACGAAGAAAACAAAGAAGTTGTAACTGAAGAAGTAGCCGTTGAAGCCGCTCCAGAAGCACAACAAGACGTCATGAAAATGGTAATGCATGACGAAAATGCACCAATCATTACCATGAGAAAATTGCTTGAAGGTGGTGTTCACTTTGGACATCATACTCGCAAATGGAATCCAAAAATGAGCCAATACATCTATGGTGCTCGTAATGGTATTTACATCATCGATTTAGCAAAATCTGCTCAAAAAATTGAAGAAGCATATTTAGCACTTAAGAAAATCGTTGATGAAAACGGAAAAGTATTATTTGTTGGTGTCAAACCACAATGCAAAGAAGTTGTTCAAGAACAAGCTTTACGTTCCGGTTCATTCTATATTACAAATCGTTGGTTAGGTGGAACTCTTACTAACTTTAAAACAATTCAAGGACGTATTCGTCGTTTGAAAGAACTCGAAGCTCTTGAAATTGAAGGAAATTATGAAAATTTAACAAAGAAAGAAATCGTCCTTCTTAAAAAAGAAAAAGACAAACTTTCTAAAAACCTTGAAGGCATTAAAGAAATGCGTAAGCTTCCAAATGCTGTCATTGTTGTCGATCCATCAGTTGAACATAACGCAGTTGCTGAAGCACACAAATTAGGAATTCCTGTATTCGGTCTTGCTGATACAAATGCTGACCCAGATGTACTCGATTATGTTATTCCAGCTAACGATGACGCATTACGTTCAGTTAAATTAATCATTACAGTTTTAGCAGATGCTATCGTCGAATCAAAAGGTGGCATTACTGAAGTTGCATATACAAAAGATGAAGGCGAAGAAGTCACAATGAAAGACGCTATTCGCCAAGCTGATAAAGAAAATGCTGAAAGATTAGCTGCTATTCGCAAAGCTCGCCAAGAAAAACAAGAAAGATTCGAAAAACTTCAAGCTCAACGTGAAGCATTTAGAAAAGCTCGCGAAGAAGGAAAAGCTGCTCCAAAAGCAGAAGGAAAAGCAGAAGAAAAAGGTGCAAAACCAGCAAAAAAAGCTCCTGCAAAAAAAGCTGCTCCAAAAGCTGAAGTAAAAGAAGAGGCAAAATAATATGGCCAGCATGATTGAACTTATCAAAGAATTACGCGATCGTACTGGTGCTGGTATGATGGATTGCAAAAAGGCATTAGTTGCTTGCAACGAAGATGTCAATAAGGCAATCGATTGGTTACGTGAAAAAGGTATTGCCAAAGCACAAGCTAAGGCTTCAAGAATTGCTGCTGAAGGTCTTGCTGCAACAGAAGTTAAAGGCAATAAAGCTGTTATCGTCGAAGTTAACTGTGAAACTGACTTTGTTTCAAAAGGTGATAAATTCCATAAGTTAGTCAATGATGTAATGGATGTCACAATTGAAAACGAACCTTGCTGTATTGATAAAGCAAAAGAATTAACAGCCGGTTTATTCACTGATGCTACTGTTAGCATGGGCGAAAAACTTGACTATCGTAGATTCGAAATTGTTAAAAAAGAAGACGATCAATCATTCGGCGCCTATATCCATATGGGTGGTAAAATTGCTGTTTTGGTTCTTCTTGACAAAAACGATCCTGAACTTGCAAAAGGTCTTGCAATGCATATTGCTGCGAACAACCCACTTTATATTAGCGAAAATGATGTTCCAGCAGATGCGATTGAACACGAAAGAAATATTCAAGTTGAACTTATGAAACAAGATCCAAAACTTGCTAATAAGCCAGCTGATATGCTTGCTCAAATCGCAACTCGCAAAGTTCAAAAAGTTCTTGCTGAATCAACATTATCCGCTCAAGCATACTTACTTGATGGCGATAAGACAGTTGAACAAATCTTAAAAGAAAAATCTGCAAAAGTCTTAAAATTTGTTCGTTATGCTGTTGGTGAAGGTATTGAAAAACGCGTTGATAACTTTGCTGAAGAAGTAATGAAAGAAATCAAATAATTAAAATGAATAAAGGGTCTTACAAATGAAATATCGTAGAGTATTAATTAAATTGTCCGGTGAAGCATTATCTGGAGATGGCAAAAACGGTATCATTGATAGTAAGGCCCTTTTATCTAATGCAAGCGCTATATCGGAGCTTTTAAAACAAAATGTTGAAGTAAGCATTGTTATTGGCGCTGGAAATATTTGTCGCGGATCTATTGCCCAAAATAGTGGGATTGATAGAATTACAGGCGATAAAATGGGCATGCTTGGAACTATTATAAATTCCTTCGCTTTAATGAATGCTTTTATTTCATTAGGTTATAAAGCAATAGTTTTATCTGCTGTCAAAATGGAAGATTTTGCTGAAACATATTCTCCTGACCTTGCTGATAAATATCTTAAAGAAGGATATGTTGTCATTTTTGGTGGAGGAACAGGAAAACCATTTTTCACAACTGACACCTGCGCAACATTAAGAGCCATTGAGATAAACGCTAATGCGATTTTAATGGCAAAAAATGGTGTAGATGGAATTTATAATGATGACCCAAGATTCAATAAAGATGCTAAAATGTATAAAAGCATAAGATGTTCCGATATTATCAATAACAATTTAAAAGTAATGGACCTTACAGCTGTCAAGATGCTTATTGATAAAGACATCGATGTTCGTGTATTTAACATGAATGATTCAAACAATTTTAAAAAAATTATTCAAGGTGAAGATATCGGAACAACAATTTTGAAAGGATAAAAATATGGACGAGATTACATTAGAAGCAAAAGAACAGATGCAAAAAACAATTGAATCGTTAAAAAATGAACTTTCAACACTTAGAACTGGTCGTGCATCTCCTGCAATGCTAGATAGAGTTGAATGCGATTATTATGGCGATAAAATGTTTATTAAGGACATTTGTTCAATTTCTTCTCCTGAACCAAGACAATTAGTTGTTAAACCTTATGATAGAGGCGATATTAAATCTGTTGCCGCAGGTATTAGCGCTTCTAACTTAGGATTAAATCCAATGGTTGAAGGAGATTGTATAAGATTAATTATTCCAGCTTTAACGGAAGATACACGCCGCGATTTAGCAAAAAAAGCTAAAGCGACTGCTGAATCAAATAAAGTTGCTGTTAGAAATATTCGTCGTGAATATATTGATTTAGTAAAAGACAGCGATGAAATGACTGACGATTATAAGAAAAGAATTCAAGACGAAATTCAAAAAGTTGTTGATGAAATGATTGCTGAAATTGATTCAATTGTTTCGTCTAAAGAAAAAGAAATAATGGCTATATAGGAGGTTATACCTCCTTTTCTTTTTAAGTCCTTTTATAATGGTTTTTAAATGTGTATAATAAGA
>DNPJ01000098.1:0-27098 GCA_003501485.1 Bacillota bacterium | reverse complement strand
AATGGAAGATGGGCGAAAGAAAGAAATCTCCCACGTTATTTAGGACATAAAGAAGCTTGCAATAGAATCATAGAAGTTTTTGATTATTGTAAAGAGTACAACATTAAAGTAATGTCTTTTTATGCTTTTTCAACTGAAAATTGGAAGAGACCAAAAAGCGAAATTAGTCATTTGTTTCAATACCTTGAAATTTTTTTCAAAAAAGAAATTAACAAACTCATTAAAGATGGAGTAAAAATCATTATTTCTGGTGATGTGTCTCGTCTTCCTATTAAAACGCAAAAAACATGTTTAAACGCTATTGAAAAAACAAAAGAAAACGATAAATATGTTATGAATATTTGCCTAAATTACGGTGGAAGAGATGAAATTGTTAGAGCATCACAAAATATTGCAAAAGATATTCTAAATGGATCTTTAAGTGTTGATGATATTGACCAATCATTATTTGAAAATTATTTATATACTAAATCGCTTCCAAATGTTGATTTAATGATTCGTACTAGTGGCGAAGAAAGATTGTCCAATTTTCTTTTATGGCAAAACGCTTATGCTGAATTTGTATTTACTAAAACAAAATGGCCTGATTTCAAAAAAGATGCTTTTCTTGATTGTTTAGAAGAATATAACAATAGAAATAGAAGATATGGGGGTTTAAAGAATGAAAAAGAACAATAAAATAGAAACAAATGAAATAACTCCTGAAATAAAAGTCTCAATGAAAACGCGCGTTATTACCGCATTGGTTTTAGCAGCAGTTTGTGTTCCATGCGTATTTTTAGGAAATTGGTTCTTTTTTGCTTTATCTTTTTTCCTAACATTATTAATTTCTTATGAACTTGTTAATGTTGTTCATATGCAATCAAAATTAAGATTTTTAATTATGATTGTTACTATTGTTTTAATGCTATCGTTTGTCTATTGGATTGTCTTTAAAAACAATATTAAAGCAGTAATTGATGACTTTGATAATTTCGATATTACAACAGTATTATCTAATAACTTTACTAACTTAAATATTTCGCCGATTCTTTTGCTTGTTGCTGCTGGTGCATATTTTTTCATCACATTAGTTGAAGAAGAATTCACTGTTCAAAGGGCGTGTTACATGATCGCAATGGTTGTTGTCGTTGGCTTATGCATACAATCATTTCTTTATTTAAGATATTCACCATTTAATGTGTTTTCTAATTATCTAACACAAGACGGCTCTATACCTGTATATGATATAAACACTCCTTTATTTAAATACTTTCAATCAACATTATTATTTGTTTACGTAATATTAGGCACAATTGTTAATGACATTGGCGCATATTTTATTGGAGTATTATTTGGAAAACATAAACTTAACCCACGTATTTCTCCTAAGAAAACATGGGAAGGTTTTGCAGGCGGCTGCGTTTGTTCATTTATTGTAACTGCCGCATTCGCTTTTATTATGGATGCTGTTAATCTTCCAATTCTCCCTAATTTATCACTTGAAAAGTGGTATTGGGTTATATTGATTAGTTTATTTATGCCTTTAATTGCTAATCTTGGCGATTTCACTTTTAGCGCTATTAAACGAAGTTTTAATATTAAAGATTTCTCCCACGTATTGCCAGGACACGGAGGTATTCTTGATAGATTTGACTCTTTGTTGCTTGTCAGTGGTTTTGTGTCTGTAATGCTTGTTTTTATTAATTCCGGTTGGGAAGCATTTAAATTCTAATGAAAAAAGTTCTCATTCTTGGTGCATCAGGTTCGATTGGAAAACAAACAATCGATGTTATAAATAACAATCTAGACAGATTCGATCTAGTTGCGTTTTCTGTTGGACATAATGATTCAGCAATTGATGATATCATTATTTCTCACCCAAATGTAAATGATGTTTATTTAATTAGTGATATCAAAAGAAAACACTATGAACAAAAATATCCTGGAATAAATTTTTATTCTGGTAAAAACGGTTTGAAAAAATTGGTGAAGAAAGTTGATTACGATATATGTGTTGATGCTCTTGTAGGTTTCGTCGGTTTTGAACCAGCCTATATATCTTTAAAAAGAAACAAAATTCTTTGTCTTGCTAATAAAGAAGCACTTGTTAGCGGTGGAGACTTGATAAAAAAAGCTCTTAAAAATGGAAGCGGCAAATTATATCCAATTGATAGTGAACACGTTGCAATTGCTAAATGTCTTTCAAAAGTAAATGATAGGAATGTTGAAAAACTTATTATTACCGCGAGCGGAGGAGCGTTGAGAAATGTTCCTTTAGATAAATTAAATAATTCAACACCAGAAGATGCATTAAAACATCCTAATTGGAAAATGGGAGATAAGATAACTATTGATTGCGCAACGATGATGAATAAGGGATTTGAAATCATTGAAGCTTATTATTTGTTTGATTATCCATTGTCTAAAATCGATGTCATTATGCATGACGAATCTCTTGTTCACTCCATGGTTAAATTAGAAAATGGAAAGTTCATTGTTGACTTTGGGAAACCTGATATGCATGGTCCAATTGAATATGCTTTATTTGAAGGAAAGAATAAATTCGAGGTTTTAGAGATTGGTAATCTCGACGAATTATCCAATTGCCATTTTCATGAATATAATAAAAAACGTTACCCTTTAACTGAACTTGCTAAGCAATGTCTTAAAAATGGTGCATCAAAAATGATAGCATTAAATGCAGTGAACGAGGTTGCTGTTAATAAATTTTTAAGGCATGAAATTCATTATAATGAAATATATGATGTTGTAAAAAAAGTTGTCGACAAGACACCTACAATAAAACATCCATCGTTATTTCTTACTAAATTAATTGATAAAAAAGCTAGAAAGGAGGCCAAAAAATGTTAGACACTATCTTGTCATTTGTATTATTTGTTATTTCGTTAAGTGCCTTAATTGTTATTCATGAACTTGGCCACTTTTTAACCGCAAAAGCATTCAATGTTTATTGCCAAGAATTTTCAATTGGTTTCGGTCCAGCTTTAATTCATAAACGCAAAAAAGGAAAAGAAACATATTTTTCTTTAAGAGCAGTTCCATTAGGTGGATATGTTTCTATGTATGGCGAAGGTGTTGAACTTGAAGATGGAGTTGTTGTGCCAAATGAAAGAAGCATCGATGGTATAAAACGTTACAAAAAGGCTGTTGTTCTTTCCGCTGGAATTATACTAAATGCAGTTTTGGCTTTAACATTATTTTCTATTTCAAATCTTTGTTTCCCTGAAGTTCGTCCATCAAATTACGTTGTTATAAATGAGAATTCAACTTTATATAATCAAGGTTTAAGAAATGATGATCGCTTATCATTCATAACTAATAAAGATGGCGATGCACATTTTTATAATGAATATAATGATGAAAATGGAACTACAAGAGCAGCAGGTTTTTATATTGTTGATGATGATGTTTCGTTTAATGAAGGCAAATATGTTTTAACTTTTTATCCCAATGGAAATAAGAATGATACTATCTTTACTGATGCTTTTTATTTATTTCCTGCTGATAAAACAGAAGGAATTGAACAGACAGATGTTTGGAGTAAATGGGAATTAAAAAACTATCCAGATTATAAAAACGGATATTATCAGTTAAAAGAAAAAGACATTAGTTTTACCACAAATTTAAAGTTTTATGTCAATGATGGGATAGATGAAAATGGTGAAATTAGATATGTTATTAAAGATTTCCCAACAGAAATTAAGTCAATAGAAGTTTCTGAAAATAATATAAAATGGCAAGATATCGGTTTATCTTTCAAAACCATTAAAACATGGCTTCCATTTGGCGATAGAATAGTTGGTACTTTTGAAGATTTTGGAAATGCATCGGTTGCAATTATTCAAGGAATTGGATCATTGTTTACAGGTGGCATAAAAAATATGTCTGGAATTGTTGGAATATTTTCGACTTCATCACAAATTTATTCACAGTTTACTTTCTCATACTATTTATATTTTTGGGGTTTGATCTCTGTAAATTTAGCAATATTTAATCTCCTTCCTTTCCCAGGCCTTGATGGTTGGCAATTACTCGTTACCGCGATTGAAGGAAGCGTAAATGCTTTTAAACGTCACAAATATAAAAGACTTAATGGTGGCTTTGTAAATGGTTTTCAGGAATGGAAAATTCCAAATAAGATCAAGAACATTGTTTCTTTTATCGGTCTTGGATTATTGTTCGTTTTAATGATAGCGATTTTGATAATGGATATTATTAGGTTATTTTAATTATGAATGCAAAAATGATACGTTTTTTAAACTCAATAGGCTTAAAAGATATAGATCGTTATGATCTAGATTTTGAAGCAGTTGCTAGAAGAAAAACAGATAGAAATATATGCGATATGATTATTATTAAAGAAAAGCCGTGGGATTTTTCTTTACTTGAAGAATTTTTAGATGCTTTAGCAAGTATTCAATATCAATACACCATTACATTTAACTATGTTAAAAAACCTACAGTCAATGATGCGATTGCGTTGTTTGATGAATGGCATCGGTATCATAATAGATTCCCTTCGGATTTGATTCTTGAAGAAATCGATAATAAAATCGCTTTTGTTTTTAATAACGACCAAGAAAAAGTCGACAACGAACCTGTTGTAAAAGATTTTAAAGATTTTTTATCTTTTTTACATTATGAAATAGATATTAAAGAAGTTATCAAAGACGATATTGAAGAATCACCTGTCGAAGAAGAAAAAACTGAAGAAGAAATAATGCATGAATATGAACAAGAAGCTCTTGAGAACGCAAAAGAGTCGATTGAGAACATGAAAGCAAATTATATTTCTAAAAATAAGAAATTTAATAGTTACAACTCCTCAAATGATTGGAGAGATAATCTACCATATACTTTTTATGACAACATTAATTCAATCAATAGTGGCAGCGGAAATGTCGAATTTATTGGCGAAGTATTCGTCGTTGACGATCCAAAAGTCGGGAGAAACAATAAAACATTTTTAAATTTTGGAATAGGCAATATTACCGGTGCAGTTAACGTAAAAGTAATGGAAAGCGACAAAATTAGCAAAGAGGATATTCATAAAATTAAAAATCATAGTTTTATTCACGTTAAAGGTTATGCCGAAAGTGATCGTTTTAATGGTCAACTCATTATTCAAATAAAGCATTTTGAATTCGTTGATCCGCCTGCTCCACGCGATGATAATGAAGAACAAAAAAGAGTTGAACTTCATCTACATACAAAAATGTCAGTCATGGATGGTCTTTCCACCATTACTGATTATTGTACTTTAGCTAAACATATGGGGCATAAAGCTATTGCAGTTACAGATCACGGTGTAATCCAAGCTTTCCCAGAAGCACAAAGCATAAGTGAAAAAACTGGTGTAAAGATTTTATATGGTTCTGAATTATATATGGTGAATGATGATTTGCCATTTGCTCCAAATCCATGTGATAGAGAACTGCATAATGCATCCTATGTTGTCTTCGACTTAGAAACAACAGGTTTAAGTTCCCGTTACGATGGAATTACAGAATTTGGTGCAGTTAAATTTGAAGGTGGCCAAGTAGTTAAGTCACTCGACATAATGATTAATCCAGAAAAGCCAATTCCAGAAGCTATTCAAATTAAAACCAAAATTACTAACGAAATGGTTAAGAATGCTCCGACAATTAAAGAGGCGATGCCGAAGATATTAGATTTTTTTGGAGATTCAATTCTTGTATCGCATAACATTACATTCGATGTCGGTTTTTTAAATGAAAAATTAAGAGTATTAGGTCAAGAACCTTTAAAAAATCCGCAAATTGACACTCTTTCACTTTCAAGATTTATGTTCCCTGAAAGCAGAAACCATAGATTAGGGTCACTTTCTCGAAACTTAGGTATTACAACATATAACGACGACGATGCGCATAGAGCCGATTATGACGCCAAGATTTTAAATGATGTTTGGCTTGCTATGCTTCATAAATTAATAGAGAATAATTTACATTTAAAACATAGCGATTTAGCCGCTTTAAAAGTTAATACATTAATGTATAAACATATGAGGCCTGCTCATGTCGTTGCATTAGCAAAAAATAAACAAGGCTTGCATGATTTATATGAATTAATTAGTGATTCTCACACTAAATATTTAGCGGACGTTCCTAAAACACCTAAATCCGAGCTTATTTCTTTGAGAAAAAATTTATTACTCGGTTCAGCGTGCTTTAATGGTGATGTTTTTGATACTGCAAGAACAAGGTCGAAAGACATTCTAAAAAGAGTAATAAGTTTTTATGATTATATCGAAGTACAACCTCCTGAAAACTATTTATATTTAATTAATACTGGTGGCGTTGATAGTTTCGAAACAATTAAAAAATATATTAAGGACATTATTGAGGCCGCAGACGAACTTGGAAAAATGGTTGTTGCCACTGGTGATGTACATTATTTAAACCCGGAAGATAAAATATTTAGAGATGTTTTTATTGCGGCTAAAGGCGTCGGAGGAAGACCACATCCATTGTTTGTCAATAATGTAAAAGCGGAAGCACCTAATCAACATTATAGAAATACAAAAGAAATGCTTGATGCCTTCGAATTCCTAGGAAAAGAAAAAGCATTTGAAATTGTTGTTACTAATACTAATAAAATTGCAGACATGATTGATTCTATGAAGCCTATTCAAAAAGAATTGCATCCGCCTGTAATTGAAGACTCTCCAAAAATACTTAAAGAAGTAACTGAGTCGCGCGCTAAAGAACTTTATGGAGATCCATTACCAGAACTTGTTAGAACAAGACTCGAAAAAGAACTCGATGGTATTATTGGTCACGGTTATTCAGTCACTTACTATATTGCACGCCGTATTGTACAAGAGGCTAATAGCAAAGGATTTATTGTTGGCTCGCGTGGCAGTGTTGGCTCTTCTTTTGCAGCGCATATGTTTGGCATTACAGAGGTTAATCCTTTACCTCCTCATTATCGTTGTCCAAAATGTAAACATCTTGAATTTGTCAATGATCCAGACATTCTTTCTGGATACGATCTCCCAGATAAAAAATGCCCAATTTGCGGTGAAAAAATGATTCAAGATGGTCAAAATATTCCTTTTGAAACCTTCCTTGGTTTTAAAGGTGATAAGATTCCTGATATCGATTTAAACTTTCCGAGTGATTATCAATCAAAAGCATTCGACTATACAAAAGTCGTTTTTGGGGAGCATAACGTTTTTAGAGCCGGAACAATTGAAACAGTCGCGGATAAAACTGCTTTTGGTTATGTAAGAGGTTATTTTGAAAGACATGGAAAAAATCCGAATGAAATACCTCAAGCATATATTGGTTATTTAGCTTCTCATTGTGTTGATGTTAAAAGAACAACCGGTCAACATCCAGGTGGAATCATGGTTCTTCCAAAAGGACTTTCAATCTACGACTTTACTCCTATCCAATATCCAGCTGATGATAAGACATCAACATGGTTTACGACACATTTAGATTATACAGCTCTCCATGATGCTTTATTGAAACTGGATTTATTAGGACACGTAGATCCTTTAGCGCTTCGTCTTATGAGCGATATGACTCATATTGATATTAAAAAAATCCCGCTAAATGATAAAAAAGTTATTTCATTGTTTTCTACTGATAAGGCATTGAATAGAAAAAGTAATTATTTGAAAGTAAAAACAGGTGCAGTTGGAACTCCTGAATTTGGAACAGAAACCGGTCAGGATATTTTAATTGATGCGAAACCAAAATCTTTCGCCGATTTAGTTATTATTGCTGGTTTGGCTCATGGAACAGATGTTTGGGCGCACAATGCACAAGATCTAATTAGGAATGGAACTTGTACAGTTAGAGAAGTTATTGGATGTCGTGATGATATTATGACATACCTTATTAAGAAAGGTCTTCCTAGTGATATAGCGTTTAAAATTATGGAAGATGTTAGAAAAGGTAGAAAACTAAAACCAGAATATGAAGAAATCATGAGACAACACAATCTTCCTCAATGGTACCTTGATTCGTGTAATAAGATTCAGTATATGTTCCCTAAGGCACACGCTGTCGCATATGTTACTATGGCTGTTCGTGTTGGATATTTTAAGATTTATTATCCACTTGAATTTTATGCTGTATGGTTCTCTGCAAGATGCAAGGCATATGATTTTAATGCCATGTTAGGGGGACTTGATACAATTATTCAACGTTACGAAGAAATTAAAAGAAAGAAAGCGAATAGAACTGAAAAAATTTCACCTAAAGAAAAAGATATATTTAACATGCTTAAAATTGCGATTGAAATGCACGAACGCGGATTTAAATTTGAAAATATTGATCTATATAAATCAGAGGCAACGACCTTCGTGGTAGATCACGAAAACAAATCGTTAATCCCTCCATTTATTGTTTTAGATGGCCTTGGTGAAAACGCTGCGATAAGTGTTGTTGAAGCTAGAAAAGATGGGAAATTTAAAACAAAAGAAGATTTACTTAGAAGAACAAAACTCAATTCAACAAATGTTGACGATTTAACAAAATTTGGTGTATTGAAAAATTTAGGCGATACAGATCAAATGTCTTTATTTGAATTTGGTTTGGATTTATAATCTAAACAATTGTCGGGGCATAGCACAGTTGGTAGTGCGCTTGGTTCGGGACCAAGAGGTCGTGAGTTCGATTCTCACTGCTCCGACCATTTTTGAAAGATATAATATTTCTAAAAATGATAAATGTTATAAAAATTAAGAAAATAGAATCATATTCAGTTTATTGAAACAAACAGAATAAACATAAGTCATTTTTCATAACTACATGATTTTGATCGAAATATTGCTCGTAATAATTATTTAATTTTTAAAAAAATAAATGAAAATTACAAAGATTTTTAAAACTGTAAACTCTTTCAGTAAGATTGTTCTAGTGTTAAAAACACTAAAATAATATAATAAAAATACCTTCTTTATAAAAGAAGAAAACTTAGGAGAAATAATATGACTATTCTTGTATGCGTTGGTTCATCATGCCATTTGAAAGGCAGCTATGACATCATTAATTTAATGAAAGATAGAATTGCTAAAAACAAATTAGAAGACAAAGTTACTTTAAAAGCAACTTTTTGTCTTGGAAATTGTGGCGTAGCAGGCGTTTCTATTAAAGTTGATGATCAAATAATAACAGGCGTAACAAAAGATAATTTTGATACAATTTTTAGCAAATATATTCTTTCAAATTTTAAGGAATAATATTTATGAAAAAATATGCTTTAGAAAGCAAAACAAGCGACTGCAAAAATTGCTATAAATGTATTCGTTATTGTCCCGTTAAATGTATTTCATTTGCCGATAATAAGGCAAGCATCGTTCATGAAGATTGCATTTTATGTGGAACATGTCATCTTGTTTGCCCACAACATTTGAAAATTGTTCGCAATGATGTCAAAGAAGTTAAAGATTTAATTAAAAATAATGAAAAAATAATTATTTCCTTAGCGCCTTCTTTTGTCAGCGAATATTCATTTGCAAGTTTAAAAACATTCACTGAGGCAATGAAAAAACTCGGTTTCTATGATGTTGAAGAAACCGCAATTGGTGCAACTATAGTTAAAAAAGCATATGATGAAATGCTTGATGAAGATCACGATGTGATTATTTCGTCATGTTGTCATGCTGTTAATTTGTTAATACAAAAACATTACCCACAAGCTCTTAAATATTTGGCGGATGTCTTATCACCTATGCTTGCGCACGGTAAAGACATTAAAGCTAGATATGGGAAAAATACAAAAGTTGTTTTTGTTGGACCTTGTATTGCAAAAAAAGATGAAGCCGATAGAAATCCTGATTATATTGATGCAGTTTTGACCTATCCTGAACTCAATGAATGGTTAGAAGAAGAACATATAACTATAGAAAAAGATAATATATTTGACAATGCTAATAACACGAAAGCAAGATTCTTTCCTACTTGTGGCGGCGTTTTAAAAACGATGGATTGCAAAAATAAATCTTTTGAATATTTTGCAGTTGACGGTGAAGACGAAGTTAAAAAAGCAATTGAAGATATTGTTAATGGAAAAGTTCATAAATGTTTTATTGAGATGTCCTCTTGCCATGGAAGTTGTATAAATGGTCCAATGGTTAAAAACAATAAAAGTTTCATTTCTTCATATGCAACAATTAATAAATTTGCTGGCAATAGTGATTTTGATGGCTATGTTTTAAAAAGCAGTGATATTGCAAGAAATTATAACCAAATTAGTGTTTTACACGCTATTCCAGGAGAAAATGAAATAAATCAAATGCTTGCCAAAATGGGCAAAGTAGATGAAAAGAATCGTCTTAACTGTGGTTCATGCGGATATAATTCATGTCGAGATAAAGCTATCGCAATTATTCAAGGAAAAGCAATTATTGAAATGTGCCTTCCTTCATTAATTGAAAAAGCAGAATCATTCTCCGATAATATCGTTTCAAATTCACCAAACGGAATCATTGTTGTTGATGAGAAATTTGATATTCAGCTTGTTAATAAAACGATGTGTAAAATCATCAATATACCTGATCAAAGATTTTTAATTCATAACAATATAAGCCTAATTATGGATCCAGAGGATTTCGTTCGTGCTCTCAGCGGCGAAAGAATTATTGGAAAAAGAATTTATTTAGCTCAATATGATAAATATGTTGAAACTAACATAGTTTACGATGAACGCCATCATATTATTATCGCTATTATGAGAGATATTACAAAACATGTTTTAGATACACAAAAGAGAGACGAAATATTGCAAAAGTCTATTGAAATAGCTGATAAAGTAGTTTCAAAAAATATGATGGCTGTTCAAGAAATAGCATCATTGCTTGGCGAAAGCGCCGCTGAAACAAAGGTAGCTTTGACAACACTTAAGGACACTTTGAAGGATGATAGAAAATAGATATTTTACCGAAATCGGTTATTTATCTTTGAACCATGTTGGCGAAGAACTTTGTGGTGATCATATTGAAATTATTTCACCAAATCCTGATACAAGAATTCTTGTTTTAGCAGATGGTCTTGGAAGTGGAGTTAAAGCAAATATTCTTTCAACATTAACTGCAGAAATGCTTTCGACATTAATGGCTAATCAACTTCCTATTGATGAATGTGTAAGATATATTGCCAAAACACTACCGATATGCAAAGTTCGTGGTGTTGCTTATTCTACTTTTACAATCATTAAAATAATAAAAAATAAATACGTCGATATTTATAATTACGATAATCCTACACCGTTTATGATTCATGACGGTAAAGTAAAAGAAATAAAATTTGATGAAATAGTTATCGATAACAAAAAAATATACCATGCAAGCTTAGAGGCTTCGCTTTATGACACTTTCTTTTTAATGTCGGATGGAGTTAAATATGCTGGCGTTGGGGAAACACTAAATTTCGGCTGGGATTTACCAGAAATTCATGATTTTGCGGAAGCTTTATATCATACGAGTTATTCTTCAAAATCTCTTGCAACCATTTTAATAGATCATTGCAATGAGTTATATAATCACAGACCTGGCGATGATACTACATGTGCAGTTATTAGAATAAGGGAACACTCTCAAGCAAACTTAATGATTGGACCACCAACAAATAAAGATGATGACGAAAGAATGTTATCCTTGTTCTTTGCAAAGCCGGGAAAACACATTGTTTGTGGTGGCACAACATCAAATATTGTCGCCAATTTCCTTCATCAAGAATTAGAATTGGCGCTTGACTATGTTGACAAAGATATACCTCCAACTTCCTTTATTGAAGGTGTTGATCTTGTTACTGAAGGAGTTATCACTTTAAATAGAGTTCTTGAATACGCTAAGAATTATCTAACAACGAATAATGACTACTTCAATTGGTCTTACAAACAAGATGGTGCTTCTTTAATTGCAAAGATATTGTTTGAAGAAGCCACCGATATAAATTTCTTTGTTGGATGTGCCGTTAATCAGGCGCACCAAGATGAAAAAATTAATATTAAATTTAAGATGCAATTAATAGATGAATTAACTAAACTACTTAAAGAGATGGGCAAAACCGTAAATGTTACATATTATTAGGAGAGAAAAATTATGGCAAAATTCGATACAAATGTTCAAGAATTAAAATATAAAGTTCTCAAAGAAGTTGCTAGAGCTTCTTTTAACGGAACATTGCTTGAAGAATATAATGAAATCCCTGAAAAAATTGTTCCAGGACCAAAGCCATCAATGCGTTGTTGCATTTATAAGGAAAGAGCAATTGTCTTAAAAAGACTAAAACTTGCATTAGGCGGCAATAAAAATATTGATAATATTGTTGAAGTAATTAATATTGCTTGTGATGAATGTCCTCTTGGAGGATATCTTGTTACAGATAGATGCCGTGGCTGTATTGCACACAGATGTGAGCATGCGTGTATGAAAAAAGCGATTTCTTTTGACCCGAACACAAGAGCCGCAAAAATCGATAAAAGCAAATGTGTCAACTGTGGAATGTGTGCAAAAGCGTGTCCATACAATGCAATTGCAAATATTCAAAGACCTTGTGAATTGGCATGTAAAGTTAAAGCCATTCATCCAGGAGCAGATGATGCTGCAGAAATTGATGATAGCAAATGCATTCAATGCGGAGCTTGCGTTTATCAATGTCCTTTTGGTGCTATTATGGATAAATCATATATCACTAACGTTATTGATTTGCTCAAAGATTCGGATTTTTCAAAAAAATATCCAGTTTATGCTGTAGTTGCTCCATCAATCGCATCACAACTTCGTGAATATAGCCTTGGACAACTTGTCACAGCTTTAAAGAAACTTGGTTTCAAAGATGTAGTTGAAGCGGCATTGGGTGCTGATATGGTTGCGTATTCAGAAGCAAAAGAGCTTGCAGAAAAAGGATTTTTAACTTCTTCTTGCTGCCCAGCTTTTGTTACATATATTCAAAAATATTTTCCTAATTTAGCTCAATACATTTCTCATAATCTTTCACCAATGGCGATGATTTCTAAATGGATAAAAGAACATAATGAAAATGCACATATTGTATTTATTGGACCATGCGTTGCTAAAAAACGTGAAGCCCAAAAAGACGAAGTTCATAAATACGTTGACTATGTTTTAACATTTGAAGAATTACAAGCATTAGTTGACGCTAGAGATATTGAAGCAACAGCACTTGAAGAATCTCCACTTGATAATGCTTCATATTATGGTCGTATTTTTGCTAGAAGTGGTGGATTAAGCGATGCGGTTAAAGAAGCACTTAAAGAGCAAAACAGTGACTTCGAAGTAAAACCGCTTGCATGTGATGGAATCGATAATTGCAAGTTGGGTTTATTAAAAGCAAAATCACCAACACGTGACTTTAATTTTGTCGAAGGTATGGCTTGCCCTGGTGGTTGTATTGGCGGACCATGCATGTTAACACATGAAATCCGCAATAAGATGGATGTTGATAAATACGGAAGAAGTGCAAAAGAAACTTCTATCAAAGAATCAATTTCAATTTATTGTGATGATTTAACAAAATAGTAATAACGCGCTAATAGCTCAGCTGGACAGAGCATCTTCCTCCTAAGAAGAGGGTCGGACGTTCGAATCGTCTTTAGCGCGCCACTAGTATTTATAGGTTTGCTTTGCAAACCTTTTTTCTTTTTTTATAACTAATCTTTTTAATGTCATTTATAATAAAGACATGAAGAAAATTGGTTTGCTATTGTTGATTAATTTGACTCTCACAAGTTGTGTTAGTAATGTTGCTGTCAAAGTAAGTGCTACTAATTATTCATCACTAACAAAAGATATTAATTTGAATGCTGTTAGTGAAAACAATATTAGAAATTATTATTCCTCATTAAATGATTTGCCTAGCGAAGAAAGACAAGGAACCAATTTACTAAAGAATCTTAAACCAATATTAAGAGAAAACTTTGAATATATTTCTTACGATAACGTTTGGAAAGCATATGAAATAACAGACCGAGATTGGTCATTATCACCAGCAAATTCCACATCTTTTGGAAAATTTGATTCAAAGAATAATTTTATTTATGACTATGAATATGGTAGTTCCAGTAACAAAAAGAATAATCCATACATTCATTGTTATTATCGAGATCAAACACTAGATGATAGAAAAATTAAAGCATGGGACGATCATACCGCACGCGGGATAAATCGCGAACATATTTGGCCACAGTCTCAAGGTTTTAAGTTTAGTGGGAATGGTGCTGCAGGACCTGCTGGCACAGATTTACATCATCTTGTTGCGGCTGATGGATATGTTAATCAATCGTTACACAACAATTATTCTTATGGTTTTGTAAAAGAAGTTTCAAAAAATGGAAATAGAGAATCAACTAAGAATAATAAATTTGGTTCTGCAAAAACATCTTCAAGTAGCGATTTATCAAACGATGTATTTGAACCTCAAGATCAGGATAAAGGTGATATAGCAAGAGCATGTTTTTATATGGCGGCTATGTATAATAATTTTGCTAATTCAACTGGAGCAATTTCTGAATTTGATCCTAATTTAGAATTAGTGTTTTACATTGTTCCTGGCGATAAATCTGTTACTAGCAGCGATACTCTGACTACTGTGTATGGAAATGTTAAAGATTTGCTTGAATGGAATAAACTTGACCCAGTTGATGAATATGAAATGTATAGGAACGATTTAATTTATAACAATTATCAACACAATAGAAATCCATTCATAGATTTTCCTCAATGGGCCGATTATATTTATGGAGCAGACAAAGACAAAAAATATGCTTCACCTTTAACTGATGAGTTGTGCAAAAGTGGGGAATATATAGCTCCTTCAGATGATGATACTTTATTTGATTTTAGTTCAATACCTCCATATGTTTATATTATTGCAGGACTGGTCGTTCTCATTTTATTTATTGTACTTATAATTATTTTTGTGAACTCTTCAAAATCTAAAAAGAAAAAAATAATCAAAAACATAAAGAAGGCTACAAACAAAAAATCTAAAAGAAAAAATACTGAAAAAAGCAAGAAAAAATAATTAATCATATCTAAAAAATCTTGAATAATATTAGAAGTGTAGTATCATTAATATTTGCGTTGGGCCTGTAGCTCACCTGGGAGAGCGCCTCCATGGCATGGAGGAGGTAGCCGGTTCGATCCCGGTCAGGTCCACCATTACAAGATATTGTTCTTGTAAATTGTGGTTTAGTGAACCAGTGAGGTTCATTTTTTTATTGTTTAAATTATACTGATAAACTTTAATATTTATATAAAGTTTGATATATTAATTTTATGGAGAAATATGAATTTAACAGTTTTGATGTGAATAATTCACCTATTGAATCTTTGAATGTTGATAATAATGCACTTAGTGACGAATTATCCGTTGATGAATTCAATAAAAATTCCTTTGAAAATGAATTTGCAAAAAGCAAAAGAGTGAATTCACTTTTAAATAAAGGAATCATTTTGTCGTCTTTAACTGTAACAGTTGTTGCCGGAGGCGCTTTTGCGTCAAATTCATTCATTAAAAGTGAACCAGTAATTAACAATTATGATAATTGTCTTTCATTAGAGAACAATACTTTAATTTATGATTTAGATTTAACTATAAAAGATTATGATCTTCTTTTTAGGATTGAAGAAAACAATAATATTATTTATGAAATTTGTTTTGAAAAAAGCGGAGTTTATAATGGTAAATTTGTTTTAGATTTTAATAAAGATTATGAATTAAATTTTTACAGCACAAACAAGATAGATTATTTTAAGATCTTGGATAATTATTCGAAAATTATACATGTGGAGGACATAAAAAATGGAAAATAAAGAAGCAAAAAAGGTTGAAAAAAATGAATCTTGGTGGTCAAGAAAAACTAAATGGCAAAAGACCTCTTTTATTTTGTCTATAGCGGTTTTTATTCTTTCAATTGGATTTCTGGTAACTTTGTTATTTGCTCGACAAATATATGGAGATGATTTTGCTAATAAAATATATGGAAGTGCCGATATCGCTAACGGGTTTGAAATAATTAAAAACGCATTCTTAAACGCCGGTGAAAAATTAATTGCAACATTCGTAATTATTGTACTTACTTTCACAATTTATTTTGTATTAAATTTTGTTATTAAACTATTTTCTACTAGTTCTAAACGCGCAAAAACAACTACATCAATTATTAGATCATTAATAAAATATGTGGCTATTCTAGTTGCAATTGCATTTATTTTATCAACATGGGGAGTTGATGTAACAGGTATTGTCGCTTCAATCGGTGTCTTAACACTTGTCATAGGTCTTGGCTGTCAATCTTTGATTAATGATATTGTTTCTGGTTTATTTATTGTTTTTGACGATTATTTTTCAGTTGGTGATTTGGTTATCATCGATGGTTTCAGAGGTTATGTTGAAGAAATTGGATTAAGAGCTGTTCGCATTAACGATAATGTCGGAAATGTTAAATCTATCAATAACAGTTCAATAACAACATGCGTCAACTTGTCTCGTTCGTTAAATACTATATCTGTTACAATGGATGCTTCATATAACGAAGACATTGAACGTTGCGAAGCGATTTTTGCAAGAGAACTTCCAAAAATTAAAGAAAGAATGCCACAAATAGTTGATGGTCCATATTATAAAGGTATTTCAAATTTTGATGATGGTGGTATTTCATTTATGTTTGTAATTCAAACAAGAGCAGAATATCGTTTTCAAGCAACACGTGATTTTAATCGTGAAATATACCAAATGTTTGTTAAAAATAACATCGTAGTTCCTTATAAACAAATTACAGTCAATGGTCCCGATCCTATTAATAGACCAAAAGCGACAAATGAAGATATTAAATTATCGCAGCAATTATTAAAAGCAAATAGGGCAAAACAAAATCCAAAAAAGAAACAAAAACTTTCACAAAAAATTGTAAAAGCATATCAAGAAACTCTTGAAGAAACGAAAGATATATAAAAGATGATAAATAAAACATTTGACTCATATAAAAAGAATTTAGTGGCTTTTATTATTGGACCATTACTGAAGATGGTTGAAGCAGTTTTTGATTTGCTTATTCCATTATTTATGAAGTCAATAATTGATTTGTCAAAATATGGAGAAGCGAGTGCAATTCCAAATCCGTTGAGTGCACAACTTGCAAAATTCATTAGATCTTTTGGTACATGGGTTTACGGAAACCAATCTCTTAATGACGCAATAATTGGCTTTGTAATTATTATTTCAATGGGAGTTATCGGCTTTTTGATTACAATGGTGACTCAATATATAGCTGCATCAACAGCAATGAAAGTTGGCACAGATATTAGAGAAAATATATACAATAAGATTTTGTCTTTATCAAAGAAAGAAAGAGAAAAATTTGGATCTAACAAACTGTTAACTATTCTTAATGCTGATACATATCAAGTTCAACAAGGCGTATTAATTTTTATTAGATTAATTGTTAGGGCACCATTTATAATTTTAGGCGCATTATCAATTTCACTTATTTTGAATTGGCAAATTGGTCTAATTTTTCTTTCAATAATTCCTGTTATCTTATTTATCGTTTTCTTTATTATGAGTAAGTCATCTAAGGAATATTTAGGAATCCAAAATCAACTCGATAATTTATCAAATGACACTAGCGACGTGGTTGAAGGTGCAAAAGTTATTCGAGCGTTCAACAAACAAGAATTCGAAAATAATAAATACAAAAATCAAACCGAAAAATACAAAAAAGCTGCAATTCATGTTAATAAATTGAATTCGTTAATTAATCCATTAACATTTGCAATTATCTCTATCGCAACAATACTTGTCGTTGTTATTGGTGGAAAGCCCATTGTCGATGATGCATCAAATGCAAGTGTTGAATTTGCGTCTACAATTATTACAGAAGTGGCATACTTGGCCCAAATTTTTGTAACGCTTGTTCAATTAACAAATGTTGTTCTAGTTTTAACAAAAGCTAATGTATCGAGAAAAAGAGTTGATGAAATTTTATCTACTGAACCAAACATTAAAGATATAGTTAATCCTATTACAAAAGTGATAAATAACGGCGACGAAATATTATCTTTCAATAATGTATCATTGTGTTATGAAAATGATGGTAATAACGCAATAAGCAATATTACATTTTCACTTTTAAAAGGTCAATCACTTGGCATAATTGGTGGTACGGGGAGTGGCAAATCCACAATTATAAATCTCATCGAAAGATTTGTTGATCCTAGCAGTGGTTTTATTAATTATAAAGGAGATAATTTAAAAAAATATTCTCTTAGTGCTTTAAGAAAAGAAATAGGGTTTGTCCCTCAAAAGTCTACATTATTTAAAGGAACAATTCGTTCAAATATTTTAATGGGTGATCCTTCAAAAAATGATGGTGATATTATTGATTCATTAAAAAATGCAATGGCATATGATTTTGTTTTTAAATACGAAAACAATATTGATCATGAAGTGGAAGAAGAAGGAAAGAATTTTTCCGGTGGTCAAAGACAAAGATTGTGTATTGCAAGAGCGTTAATTAAACAACCTGAACTTTTAATTCTTGACGATTCAACATCCGCTCTTGATTTATTAACTGACAAACAAGTGCGAGAGAATATCGCCGCAAATTTCAATGGAATTACAAAAATTGTAGTTTCACAACGAGTTTCAACAATAATGAATTCAGATTTAATTGTTGTACTCGATGGAGGAAAAATTGTTGGTCTAGGTAAGCATGAAGAATTACTAAAAAATTGTCTTATTTATAAAGAAACATATGAGTCACAAACGAAAAAGGAGGCTGAATAAAATGGATTATAAAAAGCGCTTCTTTTCATATTTGAAACCAGAGGTTTTTAGAATTATTTTAATTTTTATATTTGTTACAATTTTTGTTATTGCTCAACTTGGACAACCATTTTTAATCGGTAAAGCTCTTGATGCTGCAATTGATAAAAACGGAAAATTATTTGGGATTTATATCGGCGTTTGTGCTGTTCTTTCTTTTTTAGGTATTTTTGCTGGTTATTTATTTGAATACTTAGTCGGTAAAATCACTCAAAACACAATTAAAAAAATGCGTGATGATGTATTCGACAAAATTAATAAAATATCGATTAATGATATGTATCACAATACTCGTGGGAATTTAATTCAGCTTGAAATTGGTGATATTGAGAATATTGCAAATGGAATGTTTTCTGTTTTGAAATCTCTAATTGAGGGATTACTCATGATTGTTTTCACAATTGCTATCATGTTTTATGTAAATTGGATACTAGCTCTTGGGGTCATCGTTCTTTCCCCGCTAAGCGTATTAATGTCAAATTTTGTTGCGAAGTTTTCGCATAAATATTTTAAGAAACAATCTGAACTTCAATCTAATTTAAACTCTATCTCAATTGAAAATATTGCAAACTGTGATTTAGTTCAATCATTAAATTTTCAAAATGAATCAAAAATGATTTTCTCAAAGAAAGATGAAGAGCTTAAAAAACATGGAATAGTTGCGTTATTTTCGGCTTCATGGATCAATCCATCAACCAGACTTGTAAACAATATCATATATGCAATTATTGGTGTTGCTGGAATTGTCATGTTCACCATGTCTAGTAGCGATACTCTCATTGCATTAGGCGCGACAATGACAATAGGAAAAGTTGCATCTTTTTTAAGTTATACTAATCAATATACAAAACCATTTAATGAAATAAGTGGTGTCATCAGTGAATATGAAATGGCTGTATTTTCGTTTAAAAGATTAAATGATTTTCTTAATAAAGATGACGATCCTGATTATGGAACAAGAGAAATTCATAATATAGAAAGAATTGAATTTAAAGATATGAGTTTTTCATATACACCAAAAACAAAATTAATTGAAAACTTTAATCAAACAATATTAAAAGGACAAAGAGTTGCAATTGTGGGACCTACAGGTGCTGGAAAAACAACACTAATTAATATTTTGATGAATTTTTATTCTCCAACAGGGGGCGATATTTTGTTTAATGGTGTTTCTCAAAATGAAATATCGAAAAATTCGTTAAGGAATAATTTTGGTATGGTGCTTCAAGAAACATGGATTTTTTCTGGTACCATTATGGAAAACGTTCGATACGCTAAACCCGATGCGACGGATGAAGAAGTTGTTGAAGCATGTAAACAAGCTCACGCTGATACATTTATAAATACTCTTCCAAAAGGTTACAATACTTATGTAACAAGCAAAGAAGGTCTCAGCGATGGCGAAAGACAAATGATTTCTATTGCAAGAGTTATGCTTTTAAAAAGCGATATTATTATTCTCGATGAAGCAACATCAAATGTTGACACACGTAGTGAAAAACTTATTACAGATGCTTTTGATAAAATGATGGAAAACAAAACGTCAATTGTTATTGCACATAGGCTCTCCACAATTAGAAATGCGGATATTATTTTAGTATTAAAAGATGGTCATATTATTGAGCAAGGTAACCATGATTATTTAATGAATATGCACGGCTTTTATTATTCGATGTATTCGTCGCAGTTTAAGAATTGATACAAAAAAACGTGGAAATTACCACGTTTTTGTTTGTTTTAACAATATTTCGGATCGCATTCGATATAATCTGTTGTGATTATTTCAACGCCTCTTTCAATAAGACTTGGAATTGCCTTTTCATCGTTGCATGTCCAGGCCGTTACTTTCAAATTTGCTTCTTTAACTTTTTTAATTTGTTCATCTGTTAATATATCCCACTGATGGTCAATATTCATGTTATCTTCAATTGCTTCATCGATGGCACTATCAGATTGTGTGAGACGATAAATTTCATATTTATAGTCGTTTAATTTTGCGAGTTTTTGCATTCTTTGCAAAATCAATCTACCAAAAGAAATGAACATCACATTATTAATATCGCCATATTCTTGCTTAATTAAATCTATAATAAATTCGATTCTGTTTTCTGCCGGTGTTGTTTTAAATTCAATAACCGGAATTTTATTGTATTCAGCACAAATTTGTAAATATTCATTAAAAGTACAAACGTGAACTTCTTTATCTCCTTTTAATGATAAATCAACTTCCATAATTTCAGATAATGTACATTCATCAATATTTTTATTCATTCCTCTAATTTTGTTGTCGTGATTACAAACAACCCAATTATCTTTTGTAAAATATATGTCTGTTTCAATTCCAATGAAATTTCTTTTCCCAGCTTCAATAAAAGCATCAGCGGTGTTTTCTATTTCGTTAATCGCATAACCTCTATGCGCAATTGTAGGAACATCAACTGAATAAAAATGTTCAATAGTATCAGTTGACGTTGAATTCGAAGATGGCTCCGAACTTGTAGTAGTTTGGTTATTTGTGCATGAAGACAAAAGCAATGTAGATAATAGCAAAATAAATTTCTTTTTCATAAAGATCCTCATAAATAATCTAAAGTAAAATGATAATTTATTCGACGGTGTGATTGCTTTTTGATTAGTTAAAAAATAAATATTCTTCACTTGCTCAAAAAAAGTACTAATCGATAATAAAATCTACAGCTTTTTCGATAAGTTTATAATCGACCATATTGTTGTATATTAATCGATTAAGATTATTTTTGATAAATTCTTCTTTTTGTTCATCGTTCATTTTCTGTTTTTTTACTTCCTGTTTTAAAAACGATTGGAAAGAGTCGTAATATTGCTTTCCGTAGTCAGTATAATAAACAGTACCATGCCCCTTGTTAGTTAATTTTATAAACAAAAAGCGAGGATCGTTTTTAAATTCATGGAAATATAAATCATATCCCGCTGAAATAGGAACTGTTTTATCATCCTCACTATGTATGATGACAATTTTTGCTTTGGATTGTCGAAAAGACTTAATAGCAGTTACATCAGCATCTCTTCCGAAAAGAAATTCTTCATATGTGTCTACGTAAGGCATAAAAACATCTGCTTGTTCACCTGCATATTTATTGCCATTTGCTTTGAATATTCCGGTTGCTTTATTAAATCCTGAAAAAGCAATTAGCCCTTTAATTCGTGGATGATTTGAAATAGCGGTGCTTGAAGAAAACGCTCCCCATGAATGACCCGCGGCATAAAGCGGAAAATCCTTGTAAATCCTTAATGATTCAACATATTTCATTGCGTTATCGGCGTCTATATATCCTTGGGTAAACCCGCGCATTTTGTTTCCTTCACTCTCATCATTCGCGGTTGCATCATAGGCAAAAACATAAAACCCGAATGTTGAAAAGCAATGTATTAAATCTAAATATGTATGTTCGCCTCCGCCTCCATATCCGTGAGAGAATATAAGGAATTTATCGGGGTTAACATTTTTGTTTTTGTAAATATAACCAACAAGTAAATTTTTACCAGATCTAAATGTATGTTTTTCTTTTTCAAGATCTAAAAAATCTTCATCAGAAAAAGACAATGGTTTGTATTCATAAATATGGTGATTAAACATATTTCTATATACTTCTTCTGTGACAACAAAAGGAGTTGTTTTTTTAATAATATTAAATGCTTTCGACCAGAAATTAGACTTATCCATTGATTAGTACCTCTTTTATTAATGTTTCAATACATTCATATATCTCACTAAAAACCGAATCAAAATTTCCCGTATACCAAGGATCTTCAATATATGAAATATTTTTATTCAAATAACAAATAAGTTTGTATTTTTCTTTATTATCCTCGTCAATAAATAACAAATTTCTTAAATTGTTTTGATCCATATAATAAATATAATCAGATGAATCAAGCTCATGCTTAGTTACTTTGCGAGCAAAATGTGATGAAAATGGAATATTATTTTTTCTCAATTCATTTTTCATTGGAGGATAAATATCATTTCCAAATTCTTCGTTGGATGTTCCACGAGAAAAAACAAAATATTCTTCTTCTAATTTATATTTATTGAGCAAAAATTTGCATATATATTCGGCCGCAGCGCTTCTACAAATATTTCCATGACATATAAATAAAATTTTTTTCATCAATATATTCTATAACTTCTATTTTAAAAGTTCTATAATAACAAGGAGGTTATTATGAAAAGAGAAGTGTTTGTTGTTGCAGGTGCAATTATTAAAAATAATAAAGTGTTTTCAGCTCAAAGAGGCAACAAAGGCGAAACAAGGTTTAAATGGGAATTCCCTGGTGGAAAGATCGAACCTGGGGAAACGCCTGAACAAGCGCTGGCTCGTGAGCTTAAAGAAGAACTTAAAATTGATGTTATTGTCCATGAATTAATCACGAAAATAATTGATGAATATCCAACTCAAATACTACATATTGATACATATCGATGTGAACTCATTAGTGGTGAGCCAGTTCTAACAGAACACATAAACAAAACATGGGCATCCAAAGAGGAATTAGATAATTTAGAGTTTTCTAAAGCTGATGCGCCAACATTAAAACTTATTAAAGAAAAATATTTAAAATAATCCATTTTTGCGGTTATTTTACTAATTTACATATTTCTATTGATAAATCTTTCGGAGTTAATATTTTTCCAATTTTTTCGGTTGGCAACGTTATATTAAATATTTCTTCTATTTCACCAATTAATTCCATATACGAAAAAGAATCGCCGAATAAATCCAAAAACACATTGCTATTTGGGGCGATTTTCTTCTCAGAAATATTGAAAACTTTAGAACAAATAGAAATGACAATTTTTAATGTTTCAGTGTATTTTTCATCCTCGAAATAATCATTATTTAATGATGCGTTTTCCTTAAATTCAATAAAATTAGTTGGATTATTTTTTAGTTCATCAATTAGTTCGTATTTCTTTATTTTCATTGATGAGTTTATTGGCAAAGAATTTTTCGATATTATTACTTTTTTAATTCTGTTAGACAAAATTAAACAATCGTTTATGTTTTGTATTTCTAAATATAATTTCTGAAGTTCTTCTTCGTTTAAGTCTTTTGTAAGATGAATTACTAATACAATAATTGATTTTCCATTTTCTTCTTTTGAAATAACGGATAAAGAATCAATGTTTTCTAAAGTAGCAAATTTAGCTTCAATTTCATCTGGATAAACGTTTTCTCCATCCTCATTAATTATTACTTCTTTTATTTTTCCTTTTATATACGCAAAACCTTTTTCGTCAATATAAGCAATATCTCCAGTGTGAAAATAGCCTTCACTATCAATTAATGGTCCTTTTCTTATTCCGTTTGAAAAACGTCCGACATGAATGTAAGGTGATTTAACAAGTAGCTCGTCGTTAGCAAGTTTATATTCAACATTATAAAGAGGCAAACCAACCGAACCTTTGTTTCTTTGAACAGCAGAAAAGGTAAGTTCAACTGATGTAACGCCGATTTCGGTCATACCATATCCATTATATAGAGGATAGCCTAAACCATTAACAGTTCTCAGTGTTGACTTTGAAATGTTTCCTCCACCAGAAATACAAAATACAATTTGTTTTCCTAAAACTTTATCTTTTATTTTATTTTGAACAAAATTAAACCTTGCAATACCCGCTTCAGTTGCCGTAATTTCCTCATTGTTGTAAGAAATCATTTTTTCAACAATATTTTTTTCTTTTGCAGATAGAGATTTTTTTGCTATTTCAAATTTTCTTACAACTGTATTCCAAAATAAAGGAACAGCATAAATGTGTGTACATTTGTATTTTTTAATGCATTTAACAATGTCGTTTGGATTTAACGAATTTGGAAACACTAATGTCATACCAAAAAATGAATACCATAAGAAAATAGCGATAAAGCCAAATATATGCGCAAAAGGAATTATAGTAATTAATCTTATTGAATTGCCGACATACATTATATCATTTGTGTATTTAGGCATATCATATGCTGCATAAATTTGGTTGCATAGAGTTTGTCCGTTATAAATATAAATTCTTGAATCACCTGTTGTGCCGCTTGTGCAAAAGGCTACTTCATTTTCCCAACTAACAGTAAGTGGCAGTGTTGAATCTAATGAAATTGGCAAATTATATTTTTTTATATCGTAATCAAAATTATCATTTGAAATAATTGTTTGAATGCAACTTTCATGAATAATTTTTTCAGTACCATCTTTGTCAATTAACGAATTAATCAAAAGTGGTTTATATCCAATCATAAGTAACGCCCAAAATGACATCAACCATTGAGGGCTATTTGGAAGTTTAAAACCTATAAAAGATCCTTTTTCTACATTTGACAATATCGCTTGATAATTTTTAGCATATTCAATTACTTTATTAACAAATTCTATATATGTAATTTTTACTGGTTGATTATTTTCTTCGTAAATAAGAAATATTTTGTTTTGCTTTTCTTTCGCTTTAAAAGTATCAAAAATATCTTTCATTTCTTTTTTTGTAGATATTAATTGATTGGCGATATTGTAGAAGTAGTCCATTGGACCACGATATTTCTTTTTCATGATTAAAGTATAGACTAATCTTTTGTTTTTTTACATAAACAATATATAATTTTGTTATTGCAGCGGTGGCGGAACTGGTAGACGCGTAAGATTCAGGATCTTATGTCATTGACATATGAGTTCAAATCTCATCCGCTGCACCAATAGTGTTAGATTTGTTAATTATAATAAAGAAAAATGATTAACGATATTTCTTATTTTTAATTTAATTATTTGTTGCTTATTTTAATGAATACTATAAATAAATTTTAATGTGTTTCACTACTAAAAATAAAAAAAGCAATCAAAATCGCTAATATGGTGCCTACGGCCGGACTCGAACCGGCATGGATTTCTCCGATGGATTTTGAGTCCATTGCGTCTACCAATTTCACCACGTGGGCAATGTAGTTATTATAAACAATCGATTACGTTTTAATCAAATATTTTCTTATAAGGTGATGTATTTTAATTTTAAATTTGATTAAATAATAAGAGATGACCATAGTTTGAATTAATAAATAAATTTGGAGGAGCGTTTGTTTTATGAAAAATTGTAATAAAAAAATTATTCAATTTATAGCGACAGCATTTTTGCTTGTTGGTTGTGATTCGAATATTAATAGTTCAAATAGTTCTTCTACATCTAGTAGTGGTTTTAGCAATACTACATCACAAGAAAATTGTTATGTTATCACTTGGAAAAATTATGATGGCACAGTACTTGAAGTCGACGAAAATGTAAAAGAAGGAGTGCTTCCAACCTATGATGGAGAAACACCAATTAAACCCGATGATAGCGAATACACATACACTTGGAATGGATGGGATAATGAAGTTGTGCCCGTTACAACTAATAAAACTTATACCGCTACATATACATCAACAAAAATTAAAACAGAAGAGGATATCTTGAATGAAAAATACGCTAAAAAGCCTATTATTTCCGAAGATGGAAAAAGCGTTAAATATGGTTTGTATCCTCAAACATATGTAAAAGAGGATTCGTTAATTTTCTCTTTGAATGAATTAAAATCTAGCGTTTCAGATAATGGATGGTATTTATTTAAAGATAATTATTATGTAAAAGCATATGCAAGACCATATCAAGGCAACTTTAATGATGGAAAACCTATATTTGCAAATAAAGAATACTGGTTTAAATGTGAACCTATTAATTGGAATATTGTAAGCAAAAATAATAATGAATATACAATTGTTTCTTCAACATTACTCGATGTCAGACCATTTTATTTCTATAGTAACTCATATTCAAGAACTATTGACGAAAAAACAGTATACCATAATAATTATGAATACAGCGATATTAGATCATGGCTAAATGACGATTTTTATAAATCTGCTTTTAGATTAGGAAATACACATATACAAGATACTGATGTTGACAATAGTTTATCAACAACGAGCAACATTTATAAAAATCCGTATGCCTGTGAAAATACTATAGATAAAGTGTTTCTTTTAAGTTATAAAGACTATTTTTCAGATAATATTTTTAGTGATAATGAATCTAGAAAATGCAAAGCAAGTGATTACACACTGGCCACTGGAGCCTACACGCTTGCTGATTCAGTCGGCATTTATTGGTCACGCTCTCCATATTATTTTAATGATGATAATCATACAAAAGTAGATGTCGTTAATGACTATGGTAAAAATGGGGCATGTTACGTTGGAGACACTAATAAATGTGTT
>DNPJ01000059.1:6945-8715 GCA_003501485.1 Bacillota bacterium | reverse complement strand
CTTTCGCTTGACTAGTTCAATTAATCTCGCTTTTTTATTGTATTAGGTTAAAGAAATACTTTGTCATTAGTTCAGGCGATTCGTTACAATTATTTTTAAACCAATAATCAATAATGATATTAAAATCGTTACATATTGATTCTATATATAATTCCAATGGAACGTCTTTTTTTGTCACTAAATTATTGTTGATGATTATTTCCGCAATAGGTTTCACAAGATTCTTAAGGTTTTTATAGAATTCATCTGTACAGCCATTTGAAACAATTGCTTTAATTAAATGCTTTTCATCATGCAAGTGGTAGAGAACGTGCGTTATTAAATGGGTATATTCAAATATCGATGTCTTAGAAAAATCATGTGTTTTTTCTTCGTCTAGTGAATGCGATAAAACGTGAGAAAAGATATGTTCTGTGACAGATGACAGTACTTCGTTCTTATTTTTATAGTGCTTGTAAAATGTGGATCTAGATATATTTGTTTCTTGTAAGATATCTTCAACGGTTATATTGCTAAAATCTTTCTTACCTAAAGCATTTGCAAACGCTGCTAGAATTTCTCTTTCCGTCTTTATATATCTTTTATCGTTTTTCATACATTTTGTTCTCATTAATAAATATTATTATACATTTTGTTCGATAAAATAAAAAAATAAATAGATAAAAACGAAAGATTGTTGCATAAGTTCTTTTTGTTTCTTATGATAACTACAATGAAAAACGAGGGTAGTTCTATTAAAATAGAAGAAAAACTTAAAATCTTAAATAGAAAAAGAGTTACATTGATTTGCATTTTTTTATTTTTGACATTAATTGTATTTTTATTTTCGTTATTTATAGGAACTTCAAAAATTTCTTTTGTAGATTGCATTTTAGGATTATTTAATAAATCAGAGAACAATATTAATCGAATAATGCAGAATATTAGATTGCCAAGAGCAATTGCCGCACTTATTTGTGGTGGAGCATTATCCATTTCTGGCTTAATTATGCAAACAACTCTCAATAACGAAATCGCATCTCCATCCACACTTGGTGTTTCAAATGCTGCAACATTTGGCGCGAATATAGCGATAATTGTTTATTCTGGCGGATTTGTTGCTATTGGAAATAATGGTGACTTACTTAATGCTGCAAATCCGTATATAACTTCGATAACAGCTTTTATATTTGCGGTTATGTCAACGCTTATTGTTTTGTCATTATGCAAAATCAAATCTTTCAATCCGACCAGTGTTGTTCTTGCTGGTTTAGCTATTGGAGCATTATTTAGCGCCCTCACAAGCATTGTGCAATATTACGCCAGCGACATCGGTCTTAGCGCCGCTATAATATGGAGTTTTGGTGATTTAAGCAAAACAACATTTGAAAAAAACATTATCATAGGTGTTATAACATTGCTAATTTTAATATTTTTCTTCGCAAATTCGAAAAAATATAATGCTTTATTAAGTGGCGATGAATCAGCAAAAAGTTTAGGTGTTAATGTTGAATTATTGCGATTTTTATCACTTGTATTTGCTTCACTTTTAACATCGATTAGTGTTGCGCTCTTTGGAATTATAGGATTTGTTGGCATTGTATGCCCACATATATGCAAAAAAGTAATTGGCAATTCACATTATTTTTCTATTCCATTATCTTTTTTATGTGGTTCTATTTTGCTCATTTTAGCAGATACTTTTTCTAGAATTATTGCAAACGGAAACGCTCTTCCAGTCGGAGCAATCACTTCTCTTATTGGAGCGCCTTTTTTCCTCTATTTAATTTT
>DNPJ01000059.1:3834-6812 GCA_003501485.1 Bacillota bacterium | reverse complement strand
TATATATTAGATGATGTTTCTTTAAATTTAGAAGATAGAAAAATTGGAATTCTACTCGGCCAAAATGGTTCTGGCAAAACAACATTGTTTAAAAACATTCTTAGAATTAAAAAAGAAGAAAAAGGAACTATTTTAATTGATAATATCGATATTTCAACACTGAATAGAAGCAAACTTTCTTTGCTTATTTCTTATGTACCTCAAAATATTGAATTTGGAAATTTAACCGTTTATGAAAGCATCATTCTTGGCATAACGAATAATTCTTTTTTTACTTTTTCAAAAGAAGATAATGAAAAAACGACAGCGATTATTAAAAAAATGGGATTAGAAGAAGTGGCTTTCGAAAATGTAAATAATTTGTCTGGTGGACAAAAACAAAAAGTTGCGATTGCAAGGGCGCTTATTAATAAACCAAAACTAATTATATTTGATGAACCAACCGCCAATCTAGATTTAAAAAATCAACAGCTATTTATTAAAACAATTAAGCAAATTGTAAATGAAAACGATACTTCAGTTTTAATTGCACTGCATGACATTAATTTAGCATCAAAACTTGGTGATGTTTTTTATTTATTAAAAGATGGTCACATCATAGATAGTTTCAATATTGATAATGCTAACGAGGATAGCTTGAGCGATATTTTTGATACTAAAATCATTGTTAAAAATATTAATGGAAGAAAGGGTTTCGCTTTGTATGAAAAAGAGTAACTTATTAATCACTGTAATGTTCTCATTGTGCCTAACTGGCTGCAATATTGATGCTGCGAATAGTGGAACTGAAATCGTAAAAGACATGATTGGTAGAGAAATATCAATAACTGTCGGTTCTTATAAGAGAGTTGTTTGCATAGGGGCTGGTGCATTAAGATTATATTCCTATGTTGGGGATTTATCGCTTTTATGTGGGGTGGAGGACATTGATAATTACGCTATAAATGATCGCCCAAAGATGTTTGACGATGTTGCAAGGCCTTATATGTTGGCTTATAAAGATTATTTTTATAATTTGCCAAGCGTTGGACGAGGCGGTCCTAATGCTCAGATAATGGAAGTTGAAAAAATATTGAATGTAAATCCAGACATTATTATTTCTGAATACGAAGATGCTGACAAAACTCTTTCTTTAGAAAAGCAGGTTGGTGTACCTGTTGTAACTGTGGCATATGGAAGTAAAGGTGTATTTGACGAAAAAATAAATCAAAGCATCTCTCTTTTAGGAAAAATATTTGACAAAAATGAACGTTCAAAACAAATTAATAGTTTTATTCAAAAAGAGAAGAATGACATTTTTAATAAGACAAAAAATATTGATGATTCTTCAAAAAAGAATGTTTATATATGCGGTTTAGGGAATTATGGTACAACGAATCATCTTATGACTGTACAAAACTATGAACCGTTTAATGTTGCACATATTAAAAATGTTGTAAGTGATTTACCTTTTGATGGAATTCAAAAAATTGAAGAAGAGAAATTTATAGATTTAGGAAAGAACATGGATGTAATGATTTTTGATGCTGCCGCAATGAAAAATATTATTCCATTGTATAAACAAAATAGTGAAATTTTTTCATCTTGCAACGCATTTAAGACAGGAGAAGTATATTTGGAAATGGCATATAATGCTTATTACACAAATATTGAGATCGCTTTAGCGAATACTTGGTTTATTGCAAAATGTGTATATCCTGATTTATTCACGGACTTAAATATGGAAACTAAATTAAATGAAATTACAAATGTTTTTCTTGGTAAAGATTTGAAAGACGAAATATATGATTGCAAATTTTCTTATGGCGGTTACCAAAAAATTAATATTGAGGAATTCTTTAAATAATATGGATAAAGTAGAAAAGTTTTTTGATGAAAAAGCTAAAACATGGGATAGAAGTGATGACCATAGTTTGTTAATAAAAGAACAATTGATTGATAACGCTCAAATCGTAAAAGGCGATCATGTTTTGGATGTTGGATGTGGAACAGGTGTCATTACAGAATTGCTTTTTAATAGATCACAAGAAGATGTGGACGCAATTGATTTATCAAGCGAAATGATTAATATCGCCAAAATGAAATTTTTAAACAATGAAAAATTACATTTTATTCACAAAAATTTTTTAGAATATTTTCCAAACAAAAAATACGATAAATTGATTGTTTATAATGCATATCCACATTTTTTAGATTTAGACAAATTCATCAAACATTGCCATGAACTTTTGAATAATAATGGAGTTCTTTTGATAATTCATTCATTATCAAGAAAAGAATTAAATTCTCATCATGAAGCACATGCCTTAAAAGTTTCAAGATTGCTTGATGATGTAGAAAAAGAAAGCAAGAAGTTCATCGAATATTTCGATATTATTAAGTCGCTTGAAGATGATGAAAAAATTATTATGTTATTCAAGGCAAAATAGCTGTAAGTTTAAAATTCAATATTTAACATTTAATCGAATTGCATTAGAATAATAACGAGGTAAAAATATGGATAAATATATGAAAATGGCTATTGCCGAAGCCAGAAAAGGTATTCGTCATGGTCACGGGGGCCCATTTGGGGCGGTCATTGTTAAAGATGGAATTGTTGTTGGAAAAGGGCACAATCAAGTTGTTAAAAATAACGATCCAACATGCCATGGTGAAATGATGGCAATACACAAAGCTTGTAAAACACTTGGAACATTTGATTTGAGCGGTTGTACGATTTATACAACCGGTGAACCGTGCCCAATGTGTATGGCGGCTATTTTGTGGGCCAATATTGATAAAGTTTATTATGGTTGCAACATAGTTGATACGGAAGATATTGGATTTAGAGACAAAAAATTCTACGACATGACTGAGGAAGAAAGAAACGCTATGGTTGTAGAGCTTGATCGCAAAGCATGTTTAAGACTTTATAAAGAATATAAAGAAATCAAAGATAAAACTGCTTATTAAAAAAATTAGTAATGCAAATTAAAAAG
>DNPJ01000059.1:0-3747 GCA_003501485.1 Bacillota bacterium | reverse complement strand
AATCAATTTCTAATAATAAGCATCATTTCCTGTTTTTTAGTAACTTTTTTGATAAAAATAGTGTATATAAAATAAACTGTTTTGTATTTACAAAAATATTTATCTTGTTAATATAATCTATATGGCTTTAATAGAATTAAAAAATATTGAATTCAATTATTCTGATAAAGAACTATATCGTTCAATTAATATGAAAATTAACGAAGGTGAGCATTGTGTTCTTGTTGGTGTTAACGGCTCTGGTAAGACAACAATTTTAAATATGCTCGCTAAAAAAATTAAACCTGATAAAGGTGAAGTGATTTGGACTCCACATGTAACATTTTCGTATTTGGATCAAAATTTAAAAATTAATCAAGACATGCTTAGTATAGATTATCTTCATAGCGTTTTTTCTTCTCTATTTGAAAAAGAAAAAGAGATGGAAAATTTATATGAAAAAAGTGCAATAGATGTTGATAATTTTGAAAAGTATTTAACCAAAGCACAAAAATTACAAGATGAATTAGTGGCCGATGGGTTTTATTCACTGAAAGATGATATTGCACGACTAATTGCTGGTTTAGGACTTCCTAGTAACTGTGTCAACAAGCCGCTTTCTGAACTTTCAAGCGGACAAAGAGAAAAAGTATATCTTATTAAAATGCTTCTTGAAAAAAACGATGTTCTAATTATGGATGAACCGACGAATTTTTTAGATGCAAATCAGGTTAATTGGTTAGCAGAATATTTAAACAATTATGAAAAAGCGTTTATAGTTGTGTCTCACGACCAAGAATTTTTAAGGAAAATTGCTAGTGTTGTTTTTTCACTTGAAAATAAGACTATCGTTCGATATAGAGGCACTTTTGATTACTTTTTGCAACAACACGAAATTGACAAAGAAATGTATGAAAAAAGATATAACGCACAACAAAGATATATTAAGAACGAAGAAGATTTTATTGCTAAACACATTGTTAGAGCCACATCATCAAAAGCCGCAAAATCGCGTCGTGCTAGATTAGCGCACCTTGAAAGAATGGATACACCTATGAAAGAAGAAGGTGTTGTTCATTTTGTTTTTCCATTTACAAAAGATGTTGGAAAAGAAGTGCTAAAAATCGATGCTTTAGAAATTGGCTATAACGACAAACCGATTTTGCCATCTCTTACTTGCAGCATTTTTAAAGGCCAAAAAATAGCCATATTAGGAAAGAACGGCGTTGGCAAAACGACATTTTTGAAAACAATTCTTGGAATTATACCACCGATTAACGGTTCATATCATTGGATTAATGGTGTTGAAATTAATTATTTTAATCAAGACGCCAATATTGATTTATCAATATCTCCGTTTGATATGATACATAATAAATATCCAGAACTTACTAACACGGAAATAAGAACGCTATTAGGAAGTTTTGGTTTAAGAAAAGATCTTGCAATAAGAAAAATGAAAGAACTTTCAGGAGGAGAGGTAACAAAAGCGCGGTTTGCGCTTTTATCAATGAAAAAATCAAATGTCCTTATATTGGATGAACCTACGAATCATCTAGATCAAAAAGCTAAGGATGCCTTGTTTGAAGCAATCGAAAGATATGCAGGAGTCGTAATAATGGTGTCACATGAAAAAGATTTTTATGATGGTCTTGTAGATTATGAAATCCATTTTTGATTTTCGTGATATACTTATAAAGTAATTATGCCAAATTGTAAAAAATGCCATGCTAGATTATCAAGACTCGACAAAGATATTTGTCCTTTTTGTGGAGCAATCAAGCCTCTTGAAGGTCAAGATGATTCTACAGAAGATATAACTAAAGCCTTTGATCCACTTGAAATTGAAGATAATAAGATAAAACCAAAAAGCAAAACTATCACTATTATATTAATGATGACACTCGGGATTTTTGGTGTTCATGCTTTCTATTTGAAAAGATGGAAATTAGGATTAATCATATTAGGCATAACAATTGCTTTAATTGCTGGCTTAGGTTCGATTTTATTCTTTAGCGGTGCACTTCATAATGTTTTTGCTTTTTTAATACCATATTTTGTTTTAGAGGCCGCGATGATTGTTGGTGGAATAATCGCTCTAAAAAGAAATGATATTAAAGATGGCGATGGAGAATTTATAAGATAATATGCAAAGATATTTTGGTTCAGTATTAGGAAAAAGTGTTCTTTTAAAAGACGACGATGTGCATCATCTTTTAAAAGTCATGCGAGCAAAAATTGGCGATAACATCGAAGTTGTTTCTGATGGAGTTGCATTTATGGCTCAAGTTAAGAATTTAAGACCACTTCAAATTGAAATTATTTCAAAAATTGAAGAAAAAAGAGAATTACCAATTGATATTATTCTCATTGCATCGCTTTTAAAAGGTGACAAAATTGATTTTGTTGTTCAAAAAGCATGTGAATTAGGTGTTAGTGAAATTGTTTTGCTTAATACATCGCGAGTTATTGTTAGAAAAGATGATTATTGTTCTGAAAAGAAATTTATCCGCTATAACAAAATACTCAAAGAAGCAAGTGAACAATGCCATAGAAATAAAATACCTTTGTTATATAGAGCAATTGATATAAAAGACATTCAAACCATTAAAGCAGATGTTAAGCTAATAGCCTACGAAGACAACGCCGGTTCAACAAAATCATTCTTAAGCGAAGTTAGAAAAATTGAAAAAGGCCAAAAAGTCGCAATTTTGATTGGTCCTGAAGGAGGCTTTTCTAGTCAAGAAGTTGCGCTATGTAAAGATAATGGTTATTCAACGGTTTCGCTTGGAAGAAGAATTTTACGTGCTGAAACAGCCTCTATTTACGCTTTAAGCGTAATTTCGTGTTTATCTGATAAATAATTTATGTATTTATACGAGACTTTAGCCAAATATCAAAAAGGAATAGATTTTAAAAAAAGTGCTGATTACAATTTTTACGTTGAACATAGACACTTGTTTAATTCTATTGAAATGTATCGATCACTTTTCGATGTAGACAATGAGTTTGACGTTATTCGTGCGAATATAATAATTCAAGCTTTATTAAATAAGAAAAAAATTGAAGAATTGATTCTTTATGCATATAAAAAGAGTTATTTGAAAACTGAAGAAGCTTTAAAATTTGTCGATGAACACATTAATGGGCTCCCATATATTTTAGAGGGCGCTAACAAGGTTTTTATTCCAATTTTTTCGCGTTCTATAAATGAATATTATTCATCGAAACATGGGAAATTGTTATGCGAACCATATAATAAATTGTTCGATGATTTCAATTCTTCATGCATTGATTTATTTGAAGTGTATAATTTCGAATTATACGATTCACTTTTTACTAAGCTAATTACTGTCTATAAAGACGAAAACATCATGATTACTTATCATTTTGATTTTAGAACGATATATATAATTAACGATCAAGGTCGCCTTGATGCTAAAATTGCATTATTTGATAAGTATTTGAACAAACCGAATTATGATCATGTTATAGAAAGAATTCAGCCTGTTATCGAAAGATATATTGATGATGATAAAGATGGAATGTTAAAAGCATTAGCTGATAAAAAACTGATTTCTGAAAAGTTAATAAATAAAATAAAACATAACGACTTTAAAAGAATAAAAGCATTAGAGAGAAAAGCAAGATGAATTTTAAATTAATATCATTAGGTTGCAAGGTTAATTCTTATGAGAGTAACGCAATACGCGAGATGTTTTTAGTTAATGGATATAAAGAAGATATCAATAAACCAGATGTCATTGT
>DNPJ01000019.1:2341-9769 GCA_003501485.1 Bacillota bacterium | reverse complement strand
AGTGCAGAATGGAGAATTCTACATTTTCTTTCATCTATTAGTTGCTGATTTTGTTCTTTGTTTCTAGGCATATTTTTTTATTGACATTTTTGTCAATGGGTATTCTATTATTATATTTCTTGCTTTGCAATAGTAATTTTTAAAAAATATTATTTGATTCATTTTATTTTATTTTTTATTAAAAAAAGTTTATATTAAAGTGAAGAGAAAAGAGGTGCGCTATGGAAAATTTAAAAAACGACTTATATTTTATTGGATGTAATGATAAGACATTAGATTTATTTGAGTCACATTTTCTAATACCAAATGGGATGTCTTACAATTCTTATATATTAGTAGATGAAAAAATAGCTATTTTTGATTCGGTCGATAAACATGTTGGTGAATATTGGATTAAAGAAATCAAAAATATACTTAAAGACAAAAAACCTGATTATCTAATTGTTCAACATATGGAACCAGATCATTCTGCGAATATTTTCAAATTGCTTGAAGAATATCCTGATATAACAATAGTTGGACGTGATTTAACTTTTAATATGATTTCAAATTATTTTAGAGATAAAACAATTAAAAATAAATTAGAGATTAAGGATGGCACCGAATTATCACTTGGAAGACACAATTTGAAGTTTATTTTTGCCCCCATGATTCATTGGCCAGAAGTATTTATGACGTATGATGAAACATCAAAAGTTTTGTTTTCAGCAGATGCATTTGGTAAATTTGGAGCATTGGATACTATTGATAATTGGGTTGATGAAGCGAGAAGATACTATTTTGGTATTGTTGGGAAATACGGTTTTCAAGTTCAACAATTACTTAAAAAAGCAAGTCAATTAGATATCGAAATGATTTGTCCATTACACGGACCAATTATTGATAAAAACCTTGCAGAAGTTATTTCTTTGTATGATAAATGGTCTAAATATGAAAGCGAAACAAATGGTGTTTTAATTGCATATACATCTGTTTATGGACACACGAAACAAGCAGTTAAATACTTAAAAGAAGAATTGGAAAAGGAAGGCGTCAATGTTGAGATAAGAGATTTATCAAGATGTGATATTTTTGAAGCGGTTTCGTTAGCGTTTAAATATCAAAATATTGTTTTAGCGACAACCACATACAATATGTCAATTTTTCCTCCGATGTATGAATTTTTACATCATCTAATTGAAAGAAATTTCCAAAAAAAGAATATAGCGATTATACAAAATGGTTCATGGGCTCCAACTGCTGGAAAAGTCATAAAGGATTTATTAGTAAATCAAAAAAATATTAATTATATCGAACCAGTTATTTCTCTTGTTTCATCAATGAGCAAGACTAATATTGAACAAATTGAAGATCTTGCCAAAAGGTTTGTTAAATAATGAAAGGTCTTATAATCGCTAACGGATATGGTTTAGCGGATGGTATAAAAAACCAAATAGAGCGTCTAAAAGAAGAATTTCAAAAAAGAAATGTTTTGATAGACTTAAAAAAGAACAATGAGATTTTGGTATATATAGAAAAAGGAAACATTAAATGCAATCTTGGGCATTACGATTTTGTTGTTTATTTAGACAAAGATAGATTTGTCGCAAGAATGTTAGAAAAATGTGGGTATCGTTTATTTAATTCTTCTAACGCAATTGAACTATGCGATGACAAAATGTTAACTCATATTTCTTTATCAAATAACGGAATTCAAATGCCGACAAGCATTTCTTCAACCCTTTGTTATAGAGATAATGGAGACAGAACCATTGTTGATAAAGTATTAAAAATTCTAAATTTTCCATTAATTGTAAAGGAAAATTATGGTTCTTTAGGAAAACAAGTTTATTTAATTAATAACAAAGAAGATTTACTGAATATTGAAAATAAACTAATTCATACGCCACACATTTTTCAGGAATTTATTTCAACTTCAAAAGGAAAAGATTATCGAATAATTGTCATTGGTCATAAAGTGGTGGCTTATATGAAAAGAGAAAACAAAAACTCATATCTTTCAAATATTGCTTGCGGTGGTACGGCTTTATTGTGCGAATTACCAAATGAATATCTTGAAGTGGCTATTAAAGTAAGCAGGATATTAAATCTTGATTACTGCGGTGTTGATATTTTAGAAGGTAGCAATAACCAACCAATTATTTCTGAAGTTAACTCTAATGCCTTTTATGAAGGAATTGAAAAAGTAACTGGAGTTAATGTTGCTGGTTATTATGTCGATTACATTCTAGAAACCATAAGAAAAAATGCTCAGTAACGAGCATTTTTCATATTTCAACAATTAATAGACAATAACAGTTCCGTCTTCTTTAACTTCCACTGTATCACCAGTTTTTACAGTATTTAAGAATTCGTCGCCAAGCATATCAATAGCAATCATTTTTGATCCTTCCCAAACTGTTGAAAGTACAACTCCAGCACCAGCGAGTGAATCAATGTGTTCGCTAAACAACATGCATGCTGGATTTGATTTCATGGAGCAGATTACTTGAAGAACCATTCCACCCGTTGTAGAACCAATTGTTTTTGGAAGGCATAAAGCGATTCCAGTAATGTTTTTTCCATACAAATCCTTATTATTTTGATCCGCGACAACAACGGTTTTCTTTTTTCCTAAAGCTGATTTTTGAAATGTTGCAAGTGTATTAACACCTTGGTGAGAAACAACCGTAGGACCTTTATATGTTCCAGCTGCTAAAACACGACCTTTAAATTCTTTCATTTATTTAGCCTTCTTTCCGGAAATTATATCCAATAATTCTTCATCTTTATAATATCTTGCTAATGTATATGTTCTTAATTTGTTTGAACATGTCATTAATCTATGGCGCTTTGTAAGAGGATTAGATGTATACATTAATGGGCAAATACATGTAACTCTTGCACCTGTTTTATACAACTCTTTATATTTATCAGTTTTTATAAATTCTTCTCTTACTGCTGGAGCGGTGCAAAGAATTGTTTCCACTTTAACTTTTTTGCGACCTGCATCATGGACAGCTCTGATTATTTTGTCTGACCATTCATTCAATTGATTTAAAGATAAATGTGGGCAACCAATGAAAGCCTTGTTGCCTTCTTTATTTTTATTTTTCCACATAATTGGATATGATTTATAAACTCTTTCAAGTTCTTCATCATCAATCACATATTCTTTTGCATCAGGAACAATCAATGATTGTCCAAATTCTTTTGCCTCAGGAGTTAAGTTATCAATATGATATAAACCTACAGCGCCATTAGAAGCTGTTGCGGCACCAAAATCTTTTAAATAATCTTTCGCATCATCGGTAAGTTCGTTTCCAATCCATTTATCAAGACCAATAACATATGGAACATCTTCCATTACTTTCATACCAATGGCTGAACCAAGTATTTGCGCAGTAGGTTTTTTAGAGGTCTTAATAATGACTTTCCAACTTGCCTTTCTTCCTTCATCTGTTAATAAACCAAATTTTGGAACATAACCAATAATGGAACCGAAAATGTCGATAATTCCTGAGTTTCTATTGCATCTTGCACCCAAAACAGAGTTTGCATAGTTAACTGCAGAACTTTCTGCCCAAGAAAGAATATCGCCTTTCTTTGGAACATTTCCAACTTCTTTGAAATAACATGCACATGAGAATGCGTCTTTATCTTTTAAGCCTAGTTGCTTGAGCTGGTTTTCGTAATATCCTTGTGTTCCGTACAAGATTTTTTTGAAAATTAGTTTTTCTAATGGATCACATTTGACATTTTCAAAATCGATTGGGCGTGGATCCATAGTAAAGCCATCATTTACTTTAAGACCAGCTTTAATAAGTTCATCCATAACTCTATAAACAGGAGTTAAAAGTTGAAGACCAAATGATGTGACCAAATGTCCTTCACCATGGGTTACTTTAACAAGTTCACTTGCTTCAAACATGTCGCCATAACGAACGATTGTTTCCATTACTTTGGCTTTTGTTTCTCCTTGTTCCCCATTAAGGATTGCTAATTGTTCGTCAGTTAGCTTCATTTTAGGTTGATACATAAAATATTTCCTTTCGCTAAATAGCACTAAAATAATTTTATGTATTATCAAGTAATTTGAAAACGTTTTTTAAAAAAATTGGTATACTATACTTATTATTTTGGAGAAAATATAGCAATGAACAAAACGAATATATTCCTCATAATATCTTCAATGTTTCTTTTGACAGGATGTAATAATAATGTAGAATCATCAGTTAATTCTTCATTGAACAGTATTGACACAAACGACAGCAATTCAAACAGTGAAATTTCGACTAGTAGTTCAATACCTCAAGAAGATTCTTCCTCGACCACTATTGATGAAGAAGAGAAGTATTACACTGTTTCAACTTGTAACTTTAATGAAACGTTTCCTTTAGGATTTCAATTTAACCAAAGCGAAGATCCAACTGAACAAAATCAAAACAACGTGAATAAATTTATCGATTACATGAATGAAGGATTTTTAACAAAAGATTTTGTAAAAGAAATGGAAACAAGCAAAGTACAAATTGGATATTATAAAGATGAATATAACAGTTGCTTACAACTAGGTTCAAGAACAGCAGACGGCAGTGTTTTGTTTAAATTTAATTACGAAATTAAAAGAGTAGTTGTTTCCGCTATTAATTACTCAAAACAACCTTACTATTATGACAATAATTCTGAGCTTGAAATTGGCTCATCAAGTGAGAGTTTAACAACATATGATTTAAAGACAGAAGAGACCAAAAATGTTATTGCTGATTTAAGTTTTGAAAAACCTGTGAACACGCTTTATTTAGCCGCTAACGGGTATTCAAAATATGGTTCTAGTGCAAGAGTTTCAATTGAATATATAACGTTTTATTATTAAGAATGAAAAGTCTATTTATAAATTTAGTAAGATCTATTCAAAAAGGCTCTGTAAAAAGACAAATGAAAGGGCAAAGTCTTTTTGATAATGTTGAATCGTTTTATGATATTCGTTATAAAAATGACGATAACAAAAGACACGTTTTAGATATACATAAACCTATGAAAAATAATGAACTTTTGCCGGTAATTATTTCATTTCATGGTGGAGCTTTCGTAGGTGGTGAAAAGTGGTATAACACTGAGCATTGCACATATTTAGCAAAAAACGGATACTTAGTATTTAATGTTGAATATACTAGATGTCCTGAGGTGTCGCTATTTGGCGAGATTAGAGAGGCTTTTTTTGCTATAAAATGGATAAAAGAACATATTTCAGATTATGGCGGCGATATTAACAAAATATCATTGATGGGCGATTCGGCTGGTTCATGGATAATCATGTTGTTTTCAATTATCAATAAATCTTTTGATTTGCAAAAAATACACGATGTTAATCCTATTAAGATAAAGGTAAATTCGCTGATTCTTATTTCTCCTGTAGCGGATATTAAAAAAGCTATGACTCGTCCATGCCATATTTTTTGGTTCAAGAAATATGTATTTAGAGAAAATGAGTTTAAATATCCATATAATCTAACTTCAATTCAAGAATTGATTGGTTTTTCTCGACTTGAACCATGCTTTATTGTTACTTCTAGTGGCGACAAATATTATTATTCGTTTTCTTTAGACCTCAAAAAGTTATTTGAAAAAAATTGTATTAATTTTGAATACGTTGAATATAAAAATGGCGAAAGAATTTTGGAACATTGTTTCAATATAATGCACCCTTCTTATCCTGAAAGCATGGATGCAAATAACAAAATTTTGGCTTTCATTAATAAATATAATTAATTAATGTAAACGCTTTTATTTTCTCTTTGCCTTGTAAATATATCTTAAATATTTTAAGATTTTGTCAAAGAGGAATTAAACGATGAATTATTCTATTAAATCTATCCACGGTCGTGAAATTCTCGATTCTCGTGGAAACCCTACCGTTGAAGTCGATGTGACTTTAGAAAATGGTATGTTTGCTCGTGCTGAAGTTCCAAGTGGCGCTTCAACAGGAATTTACGAAGCTCTTGAACTTCGTGACGGTGACAAAAAACGTTACCTTGGAAAAGGTACACTTAAAGCAGTTGCAAATGTAAATGACATTCTTGCTAAAGAACTCAAAGGAATGGATGCATCAAATCCAGATGCAATCGATGATGCAATGCTTAAAATCGATGGAACAAAAGGCAAAACAAAATTAGGTGCTAACGCCATCCTTGCTGTTTCACTTGCTGTTAACAAATTAGCAGCTCAAATCGCTGGTGTCCCACTTTACCGCTATTTAGCAAATAAGACAGGACATACTCCATTACTTCCAGTTCCAATGATGAACATTCTTAATGGTGGTTGCCACGCTAGCAACACCGTTGACTCACAAGAATTCATGATTATGCCAGTTGGTGCTCCAAACTTTAGAGAATGCTTACGTTGGTGTTCAGAAGTTTATCACGTCCTTGCTAAAAATTTAAAAGCAAAAGGAATGGCTGTTTCTGTTGGTGATGAAGGCGGATTTGCTCCTAACCTTGAAAGCGATGAAGCAGTTTTAAAAGAAATTGTTCAAGCCATTAAAGATGCAGGATATGTTCCTGGAAAAGATTTCTTCTTAGCTATGGATGCTGCTGCAAGTGAATGGAAAGACGAAGAAAAAGGCGTTGGATATTATCACCTTCCAAAACAAAACAAATATATGACAAGCGATGAACTCATTGATCACTGGGAAAAATTGCTTGATGAATTCCCAATTATTTCTTATGAAGATATTCTTGACGAAGAAGACTGGGAAGGTTGGAAGAAACTTACAGCACGTATCGGAAAACGTGTCCAATTAGTTGGTGACGATTTATTCGTTACAAACGTTGAAAGACTTGAAAAAGGTATCAAATCTGGTGCTGCAAATTCAATTCTTATTAAACTTAACCAAATCGGTTCAGTTAAAGAAACAATTGCCGCTATTGAAATGGCCGGTAAAGCTGGATACACAGCAGTCACATCACATAGAAGTGGTGAAACAGAAGACACATTTATTGCCGATCTCTGTGTTGGTCTTGCAACTGGACAAATTAAAACAGGTGCTCCATGCCGTGGTGAACGTGTTAATAAATATAACCAACTTCTCCGTATTGAAGAAGAACTTGGCGATAAAGCAAAATTCGCTGGCATTGATGCATTCAAATTTAATAAATAATTATTTATTATACTAATTAAGGTGCGTTTACCGCACCTTTTTTCATTGAAATAAAAATTACTGAATGTGAAAATATTATCTATGATAAGATTTTTAGTTCTTAGTTGTGCAATTTTGTTAGCTTCAAGCAACATACAATCTTTTTCATCTAGTTTTTATAGTTCTTCTAAAAGCGTCGCTTATGCAGCGGAATATGAAACAAATTATACTAGTGAACCGCTACATGAAAAGCAAACCTCACTTACATATAAATATTTGAATTTAGATGATACGTTGACTGAATATCGTGG